>CAYMFZ010000582.1:0-1111 GCA_964389585.1 uncultured Pirellulaceae bacterium
GAATGGAGGCGGGGCTGAAGCGAATTAACTCCGTCATTAAGGAAGCCCTCGAAGACGCCAAAGTATCCAAGGAGCAAGTCCGCGGGTTGGGAATCGGTTGTCCGGGGCCGCTTGATCTGGAAAAACGTCGAATTCGAACCGCGCCGAATCTAGGCTGGGATGATGTTCCAGTCGCGAAATCCATTGAATCCGAATTCAAGTTTCCAGTCGCCATTGCCAACGATGTTGATGCGGGAGTGTTTGGTGAGTATTCATTTGGAGCCGGAAAAGGTGCCAGGTGCGTGTTTGGAATCTTTCCCGGAACAGGAATCGGCGGTGGCTGTGTTTACGAAGGCAAATTGTTTCGTGGAAGCAATTGCACCTGCATGGAGATTGGCCACATTCCAATGATGGCCGATGGTCCGCTTGATGGTGCAGGAAACGCGGGAACATTAGAAGCTCTCGCGTCACGGCTTTCGATCGCAAGTGATGCGGCCCAGGCTGCCTACCGCGGCCAAGCACCTCACTTGCTTAAAAACTCTGGCACCGATCTCTCTGAAATTCGCAGTGGCGCTTTGTCGGCTTCGGTCGCCAATGGTGACAAGGCGGTCAAGGCGATTATTGAACAGGCGTGTGATCACCTCGCTTTATCAGTCGTGACGATCGTTCACTTGATGGCACCCGATGTGATCGTTTTTGGAGGTGGACTAATTGAGGCGATGCCCGAAGTCATGCTGCCTCGAATCGAAAAGCAAGCCAAGAAGCGAGTCTTGCCGTCACTTAAAGACGTTTTCAAAATCAAGGAAGCCAAACTTGGCGATGACGCTGGCGTGATGGGCGCGGCCGCATTGGCTAAACAAATGGTTGAGAGTAAGTCATAAGCGTTTAGCTTTGTCACTCGCGGTTAACATCCTAACCAATCGCTTTCAATACATTTCCGACTCTATTGCCAGACATAAAAACATGTCACCTGATTCTTCCTATTCAACTCAAGACGAAACTTCGCCTCGGCTCGTCGCCGTCATCGATATCGGTGCGTCGTCTTTGAGAATGCAGTTGGCTGAGATCCATCCGGGCGAAGAAATTCGAAACCTCGAATCGTTTTCGCAAGCCGTCAGCGTTGGCAAAGATT
>CAYMFZ010000582.1:1121-3883 GCA_964389585.1 uncultured Pirellulaceae bacterium
ATCAAGGGCTATATCGCAAAATCAACCATCGAAGATTGTGTTCGCGTTTTAGAAATCTACCGGGCCAAGCTTGATGAGTACGGCGTTGTTGATTCGGATTCGATTCGAGTGATCGCAACGAGCGGCGTCCGCGAAGCATCCAATCGTCTCGCGTTTATCGATCGAATTTTTGTGGCGACCGGTTTTGAGATTGAGCCATTCGACGAGGCCGAACTTCATCGCGTAACATACCTTGGGATCTTGCCATTCATTAAGAAACGCAGCAAGCTTTTCTCAAGCCAGTCCATTGTTTTTGAAGCCGGCGGCGGAACCGCGGAACTGCTTCTTCTCAACAAGACCAATGTTTTGTACTCAAGAACGTATCGACTGGGAAGTTTAAGGCTGCGTAAGACGCTGGCGTTGTACGACGCTCCGTTGGTGAAGTCCCGGTCGTTAATGGAGAATCAAATTCTACAAACGGTCGAAGAATTTAGGATCAACGCGCGTTACCCAAGTCCAGAAACGTTTGTTGCGATGGGCGGCGAAGTCCGATTCGCGGCTAACGAGATTAACCAAAAGCCGGTAGGCGATGAATTGGTTGAAGTTAAGCTCAAAGCCCTCGAAGAGTTTACGACGGAAATTTTGAGCCAAACGCCTGATCGACTTGCCAGTAAGTATCACATGAGTTTGCCGGATGCTAATTCGCTGGGGCCAGGTCTGCTAACTCAATTGCTTTTCGCGAAAGAGTTAAACGTTAAAAAATTCCTAGTGGCAAACGTCAATATGCGCGATGGGCTGATCAAAGAAATGGCACAGGGGCGCCGTTGGTCCGGTTCGATCCAAGATCAAATCGTGCGTTCGGCAATCAGGCTGGGGCGAAAGTACAAGTTTAACGAAGACCACGCCGTGCATGTGTCAGAGCTCGCATGCTCGATGTTTGATCAACTGCAAAGTCTTCACAAGCTTCCCGTTCGTTTTCGCGGGATCTTGCAACTCGCGTCGCTGCTGCATGAGATTGGATACTTCGTTAACTCAAAAGCCAAACACAAGCATTCGATGTATCTCATTCTCAATTCAGATTTCTTTGGAATTGGGAATGTTGATCTTCATTTGATCGCCCAAGTTGCCCGCTACCATCGTGGTGCCTCGCCTTTGCCGCGCCACGACGGTTATTCACAACTGGAACGAAAACAACGTGTCGCGGTTTCGAAACTCGCTGCCATTTTGCGAATCTCAAAAGCCCTCGACGTTAGGAAGAATCAAAAAATCAAATCGGTATCTTGTCTCGAGCGTGGGAACCGATTGGAGATTGCGACAACTGATGCGGCAGATTTGTCGACGGAGCGATTGGAAATCCGACAGGTGAGCGGTTTGTTCAATGATATTTTTGGTAAAGAAGTTCTTCTGGATACGGCTGGCAAGACGCTATGAAAAAAGTGAAAACTGTTTATTTCAACCGCGAACTTAGCTGGCTATGTTTCAATCAGCGCGTACTCGATCAGGCGACCAGCCAACGACAGCCGTTACTTGAGCGTGTTAAGTTCTTGGCGATTAGCGCGGCCAACCTCGACGAGTTCTTCATGGTTCGTGTCGGCGGACTCGGCATCGTTGCCAAATCGGGCAGCGGGATCGTTGACATCATGGGTTGGACTGCGGACCAACAGCTTGAGCGAATCCGAGCCCGCGCGCGAAAAATGTATGCTGACCAGGCCACGATCTTGCGCGAGCAGCTTGAGCCCGAGTTGTCAAAGCATGACATCAAACGTGTTGAACTTGACAACATCACAGAGCCTGAGCGCGAGCACTTGCTCCGCCGATTCAAAGACGAAACGATGTCGACGATCGCTCCAATCGCGGTCGAGAATCCAGACACCTTTCCGATGATCGGAGGCGCACGGCTTTGCATGTGTGTCAGGCTTAAAAACGATTTGAGTTCGCGACTTGGGACACACAATGTCTCCGATGAAGAATCAGCTTCCGTTGATGATGTTGCCGAAAGAAAAACGGATCGCTACGTGATTTTGCCTTTAGGAAAATCATTGGCACGTTTTTGGACGTTGCCCAGTGACTCCGGCTATCGATATGTCTTAATCGAAGACGTCATTGGAATGTTTCTGTCAGAGTTTTTTGGCAACCAGGAAGTCATTGAGTGGAATACATTGCGTGTGGCCAGGAATGGCGACGTAACTCTTAACGAAGATGGACGTGCGGACTTGTTGGTCGGCATGAAAGAAATGTTGGAGCGTCGCCGAACAAGCGATTGTGTTCGTCTGGAAATCTCAGGCTCAACCAGCCCGGAGATGAAGCAGTTTTTGCAGTCGGCAGTTGGAGTCGCGGAGGAAGACACTTATTCAGTTGATTGCCCACTGGCGCTGTCAGATTATTTTGGGTTGGCAAGCATCAAGGGCTTCGCGAATCTCAAAGATGAACCTTGGCCGGCTCAGCCTTCGCCAGATTTTGGCTTGGGCAAAGACGTATTTGCAACGATCAAGGCTGGCGATCGTCTGCTCTATCATCCTTATCAATCTTACGATGCGGTCGTTCAGTTCATTCATGCGGCAGCCATCGACCCCGACGTGATCGCAATCAAGCAGACGCTTTATCGAACCAGTCGCGATAGTGAAATTGTCAAAGCCCTCGAACTGGCGGTGGCCAATGGCAAACACGTCACGGCGATTGTCGAATTGAAAGCTCGATTTGATGAGGCTCAAAATATCTATTGGGCTCATCATATGGAGGAGGCTGGCGTCGACGTGATTTATGGCGTTCGCGGATTGAAAACC
>CAYMFZ010000583.1:0-3872 GCA_964389585.1 uncultured Pirellulaceae bacterium
TCAATCAGTTTGGCGGCATCGGCCGCGCGTACGAACTGTTCGGTGACCGCCTCGCCGAAATCATGAAAGAGTTGAACGCGAGGTTGGCGAATAGCGTGTCATCAGCGTTTTATTCGGAAAAGTCCGTCAGTCGTGACCGAACGTGGCACGACGACTGCCGATACTCTCCGGCAGTGCTGGCATCCGGATTGGAGAAGTCCCAACTCTTTTCTACAATTTTGAATTGAACCGCCCGCAGGAAGCTCAACTTCGGTAATCAGTGTGAATGTTCGGTCTGAACTCGAAAGGTACGGCGTAAATCGCAAAAACATACGCGATCTTTCTGCGCCGTCACCGGACGTTTTAGACTACCTCGATCTCGTTGATCTCGATGGAGATGAAGAACTTCGGCCCGACGGAGTCATTGAAAGCAGTCATCGCCCGATCCTCTACTATTTGAATGCGACTCATCTCGCAGAGGCGCCTGATTCCGCTGACGAGCGAATCAGAAATTTAAGCCGCAATGTTGCGTGCCGAGGGGAACGAGCCTACCTCGCAATCGTCAAACCGGGACTACTCGAAGTAACTCCTGTGTCTCTCGAAGACAAAGCTCCAAGCTGGCGAATTTTTGAGGCAGACTCAACAGACGCTATCAACTTCTTTACGAACCTCGTTCATGCGAATGTTCCTGACGGCGACCTTGGCGATCCGAACCTCGTTTTCGATGAGATGCTGAATCTGCTTCGAGCTGGTGTCGACAGAATTAGGAATCAGATTGGAAAAGAGAATACTCTTTCGCTGATTGGCCGTGCACTGTTCTTTCGCTTTCTATGCGATCGAGAAATCGTCACCGAGGATGATATCCAGAAGGTTTGTAAGACCGCTGATTCTATTAAAGCTTGTTTTGATAACGCAGAAAACGCCTATCGCACGAGCCGGTGGTTGGACGAGACATTCAACGGAGATTTTCTTCCCTTTAAGGATCGGAGAAGCAAGGGAGGAACAAGGAAATTCTTCGAGGACTTAAACGACTCGAAAATCGTCTACCAAAACTTGTCTGCAATCGTTCGCAAACACGAACCGGTTGGTGCAGATGGTTACCAACACCAGTTTGATTGGGCAACGTTTGACTTCGCGCACGTACCAGTTGGTTTGCTAAGCCAAGTCTATGAAGCATTCAGTTGGAAATGGGAGGAAGAAGAATCGGGCGCCACTAGCGTCCACTACACGCCACGCAACATTGCCAAAACGATTGTGGACGAAGTTTTTGACGGACTTGAGAATGCACATCAAGCTCGAATTCTCGATCCCGCTTGCGGCGCCGGTGTGTTTCTTGTTTTGGCGTTTCGACGTCTCTACCGTGAACATTGGCAAGCGTCCGGTGAAAGACCAGACACGAAGCTCATACGCAAGATTCTGGAAAAACAACTTTGCGGTTTCGACATCAGTGACTCCGCACTTCGGCTTGCTGCCCTTAGTTTGTATTTGACCGCAATTGAACTTGACCCTAAGCCTGTTCCACCTGAGAAACTTCGTTTCAACGTTTTGGATGACCTAGTACTCTTCAATTTCCGGGAAGAGGGTGACGCGGAATCTGGCCCGGTAATCGGAAGTCTGGGCGAACATGTTGACCGATCATTTGATAACGCCTT
This sequence comes from uncultured Pirellulaceae bacterium, assembly GCA_964389585.1. Taxonomy (GTDB): domain Bacteria; phylum Planctomycetota; class Planctomycetia; order Pirellulales; family Pirellulaceae; genus Mariniblastus. Next base: position 1,632 of record CAYMFZ010000583.1, read on the forward strand.
CGATCTCGTCATCTCAAATCCTCCGTGGACTCGAATTCGTGATAACGCCGTACTTGCGAACCAACTTAATGAGGCAAGCAAACGAGTTGTTTCGTCTTTTGACAAGGAGGCGGCAGAGGAGTACCAAAATCCAGACAGCGTGCCTGACTTGCCATTCCTTTGGAGGTCAACGGAATGGTGCAAGTCGGGAGGACGAATGGCGATGGCATTACCATCGAGAATGCTGTTCAAGGACGGTGGCATTTCGACGTTCGCGAGAAAGACACTATTTCAACATGTTAAATTCACTGGGATCGTAAACTGCTCAAACGTCCGAAAGACAAATGTTTGGCCGGAAATGGATCAACCGTTCATGCTGGTGTTCGCCAGCAACGAACCCGTTAAGCAAGCAGACGAGTTCTGGTTCATTTGTCCTCAAGCTGATTTTCAAGGAAATCGTGTTGGCGAACTGCGGATTGACCCGGACTCGCTGACGATTGTTCCAATAGCTGCGATCGAAAAAGAGGACTGGGTGCTGAAGGCAGCCACGGTCGGGACTTCGCTGGATGTGGAGTTGGTAAAAAGCATCAAACGAAATGTGTCAACGACTCTCGGCGCGTACTGGGAAGAATTCGGATTGGCAAGCTCGCTTGGCTACAAGAAGGCCGGATCTCAACACGATGCGAGTGCGTTGAAAGGCTTGCCTGATGTGTCGCAACCCAAAAGCTCGACGTTTTCCTTTGTTGCGAAGGCTGAAAACTACGAAGCGTTTTCTAGAGACACACTCCATAGGCCCCGGCTTTTACGACCACCTCTCGATGAATTAGCCGTCTACCGTTCACCGTTGGTGATAATTAAGCAATCCCTATCGACGGATCGCGAAGAAGGTGTCGCAACGCTTTCGACTCTGGATGCCGTCTATAACCAGAGCTACTACGGGTACTCCGCGGCGAGCCACAACAGTGATTTGTTACTTGCAAGGTATCTTCAACTATTTGTTCACAGTCGAATCTGGCTGTATTACGCACTGTGAACAAGCGCGAAGGTTGGGGTCGAACGGCCGTATTTCTACAAGGCTGACTTAGATTCAACCCCGTTCGTACCGGTTGAAGAACTATCTAAAGATCAAGTCGAATTAATCGAAACACTTGCATCTCGGTTGGCTGACTGGGACTCAGGCGTTTTTGCTGACATCGACAGTTTCTTCGCTCGACTCTTCAAAATGAGTAAGCAGGACATAGAAGTTGTTGTTGATACTCTGACCGTACGTGACCCCAACGACGAACTTGGAAAACGCGGCAGCAAACAGACGTCTGGGACTGAGGCCGAGCAGTTCGCCAAACGTGTAAAGCAACTTCTTCGACCTTTCGCGAAACGCATCAATGTCGAACTGGAAGTTCAGCTTTTGGCGACGTCGGACGGCGCATATCGTTTTATGGAAATTCGCGATTCGGCAAGAAAGCAGTTGGTCGAGACAACTTTGAATGCGGCTGCGGTGGAGCTTGCAACCCAAACTGGCGTCAGTCGCATCGTGGAAATGGAAAACGGGCACATCACCGTTGGTATTCTAAATCAATACCGATACTGGACCCCAAGCCGAGCGAGACTTTTGGCTGCTGACGTGCTTCGCGAGTATTTCTCTGCATTCGAGGGCGTTCAGTGAGTTTGGGTGTATTCCACAAAACGTCGAAATCGCGCCCTCCGCATCCGCCAGTTTCCATTGCGGTGCTGTTGGTCGTGGAAGATGCAATCAAGGTCGCTTGGTCGATCATCAAAAAACTTCCAGTGAGTGAGTTTGATCTCGCTTCGGCTGACGAAGATACGATTACGCAGAAGCTACACGAAGTCCTGATGGATGAACTGTTCGGCACGGACACGGTTCCGGGCTTCAACGGCGAGTTGATCGCGAAAGGTACGCGGGAAGAGAAACTGCGGAGTTTCGATGGCAAACACTTGGACAAGATGCCTGATCTTATTTTCGGCGTGATTGGCCGTGACGTATACATGCGGACGCAAGATGGCGTCTTTATTGAGTGCAAACCCGTGGATGCCACGCACACTGCTGGAGTTCACTACTGCGACAAAGGCATCATCCGATTTGTGCGCGGCGATTACGCATGGTGCATGCTCAGCGCAATGATGGTTGGATACGCGGCCGAGGGCTACACTATAATCCCCAAGTTGATGGATGCTCTCGCGAAATCGAAGACTATTACGACGAAAGTTGCTCCGACAAAGTGCCCGCACTCGAAGCCGGTTCTC
>CAYMFZ010000584.1:0-3870 GCA_964389585.1 uncultured Pirellulaceae bacterium
GCCCTGGTGATATTCGAGTCTACCTCGACAGTCATTGCCCAGGGATTCTTGACGTTGGGCCGTGCCAAGGGAAATTTTCGAATGTGATTTCAACATCGCTAAGTGGTCTACTACGCAGCGCGAAATTTGATTCGATTAACCGACTGGACATCGCTCGTTGGAAATACGCAAAACTGATCACGAACCTCGGAAGCGCGGCCCAAGCGATGGTCACAGACGACTGGGAGGCCGTTGCCGAACTCGCGCGGGCGGAAGGTGAACGGATATTGTCGAGCTTGGAGATCGAACGAATTCCAACCAAGAAATTGCTTGATCGAGTTTCGCTTCTCGAACTTGTTGACATTGATGGCCAACCTCGTTTAGGTGGTTCAACGTGGCAAAGTCGACAACGCGGAAAACCACTTGAGACGCCTTGGATCGAAGGTGAGATCGCCCAACTCGCGGCGGACAACGGATTGAATGCGCCCGTCAATCAATTTCTCTCAAATGCTTCCAAGTCCCCTCGTGACTTGCTTGCCAGCGAAGTCGTAAAACTGTCTGACTGAATTTCAGTGCCGAGTTGCTCGCTCTACGTGGCATAGGCTTCCAGCCTGTGAGGCTGCAAAAACACAGGCTAGAAGCCTATGCCACCTATCAATAATCATGCAAATCAATCTTGAAAATGCTCTATTCAAAGCCTAGACAAAGTAAGCCCAGACGATCCTCTGCCCGGCCGCTTACGCGTCACGGCTCACAGGAAAGTTGTGATCATCTGCCCGCTGCATTCGCTATGGATCACAAGAACGTTGAGCTTGAGTAAATGCCATTCAGGTTGGTGCCATCCAGCAACCAAGCCACTAGGTGGTTCGTCAAAGCTCAATTTTGGGTCCAGCCGTTTTGGCGTTAGCCACGGTTGAGCCATCATACACCGTTCGTAGTAATCGCATTTATGCGGTTTAAGCCGCTTCAGCGGTTAATCCCAAACGGTGTTTTTGTTTTGAAACAAAATGTCCATGCTTGGTAGATTTGGTTGCAAGTTACGGCTGATATCAAAGCGATTGATAATCCGCTCGCACGGCCAATCCGATAAATCGGGTTACTACGAACGGCGCTCGAACAGTTTCATCGCGCTCCGTCAAATTCAAACCATTTATCACGCACCGTTAGTCAAACACCGTTTGTAACCGTGGCTATCGCCAAAACGGCTGGAAGTACTGATCCGCATCTTTGGGTTTGACGAGCCACTAGGCTGGTCAACTCAGATGCTCCACTTCTCCGATACCTCCTGCACAGATTCGACTTGACCCAGCGAATCACTGTTGATACTTACCTGATTGGAAATCGGTTATCGACGGAATGTGCGGCAATTGTTTAACGAATTTTGCAACAAAACGAAGATCTTTCTGCTGGCAGGAATTGCTTGCATGTCGTTGTGCGCGAATGCTCAAGCTCAACGTGCTCGGTTTGATGACTTTTTCGCTTCTCAGCCTTCGTCGATCCCAACGCCTTCGAGGACGCTTCAAGGTTTGCCCAATGGGTTACCAAATGGGCTGCCAAACGTGATTCAAAATGGCCTGCCAAATCCAGGCTCGATTATCACGACTCCCGGGAACCTGCCACCTGCAAGTCTCCAATTGCCGAACTTTGCGCCGGGTAGCGGATTACCTCCAGTGCTTGCTCCTCAGAATTTGCAGAACCTACAGATTCCTTCAGTCCAAGCACCCACGTTTGATCCTTACCGGACGCCTAGCCAAGCGTTTCCGATATTTCCACGAGCGTCCGAGCCACCTGTGTTGCCACAAGTGAATCCGCAATTCACTCAGCCGCAAGTTGCTCCGCAACGATTTGTTCCTCCCCAATTAAATGGGCCGCAATTTAATGGCCCACAATTCAATGGACAATTTGGTCAGCCGCAATTTGGCTCGCCCAGAACACCCAACCAATGGCCTTACCAAGGCACTGGCACAAACTGGCTTCCATCTGCGGATTGGACTTGGCCGCAAGAAGCTTGGCGCTCGTTCCGGACTCAGTTTCTCCCTCGAGTGCTTGAGCGTCCCCGGGCAAGGCAGACTTATCTGCACGGAAGCGGAGGCAATGAACTAAACATCAATGATATTGAGTTGGCCACAACCGCGACGCTGCCTAACTTTTTGCAAGGCCCAACGCCGCTGCGGATTAGTCCGGGTTTCATTTTCCATTTCTGGGACGGGCCCGATTCGAATGTGCATCCTCAATTCGATTTACCTGCCCAAGCCTACAGCACCTATCTCGCTTTCGATCACATCACCGACACATCCAAAGTCAGTGGGTTCGAGAACAACTTGACGATTGGCTACTACAGCGATTTCGACAACACATCCAGTGACGCCATTCGATTGACTGCCAAACTGCTTGGTATCGCTTGAATCAATACACCGTTGGAAAGCTTGGTGTTGAATACTTGGATCGCGTCAATGTAAAACTGCTTCCGGCGGTCGGGTTATACATGACGCCCAATCCTGACATGAAATTCGATTTGTACTTTCCAAAGTCCAAACTCGCGCACCGAATTCCGAACTTTGCAGACATTGAAGCCTGGGCTTACGTCGGCGCTGAATATGGTGGCGGTAGCTGGGCGATTGAACGACGAGATGGGACACGTGACCAGGCAGACATCAATGACGTCCGGGCTTATGTTGGTCTCGAATGGATGGGAACGCGTCGCGCGACGGGATTTTTCGAAGTCGGCTACGCATTCGAGAGAGAACTGCTTTATCGCTCCAATGCACTTAATTCTCTTGAGCTTCAAGACACGATGATGATTCGTTCGGGAATCGCTTTTTAAGCTTTCTTTAAGCCCGCTTAATCGCTTGGCCTGAGATTCGAATCAGCCTCGATTTTGAAGCTCTTCGTCTTCTCCCTTTTCTTAGTCAGCTTGTTGCCTGTGTTGCTTAAAGCGCTGGCAGTCGCGACAATCATCCGATTGAATACTGTCCTACCCATGAGCTTTCGAAACGATGGCACTTACCGAATCCAACATGATGCAATTGGGGACTCAGGCCCCGACCTTTAGTCTTTTAGACACCGAGAACCAACCCGTTTCCAATTCGGATTTTGCTGACAAACCTTTGTTGGTGATGTTCATTTGTAACCATTGCCCCTATGTCATCGCTATCGCTGATCGTCTGGCATATTGCTGAGCAGCTTGCACAACTGGGCCGCGACTATCAATCTTCCGTCGGAATTGTTGCGATTCAAAGTAATGACGTGCAAGAGTATCCAGACGATTCACCTGAGAAGATGAAGCAAGAGGTAACCGAACGTGGTTACGAGTTCCCCTACTTGTTTGACGAAACTCAAGAAGTCGCGATTGCCTATTCGGCGGCATGCACGCCTGACTTTTTTCTTTTTGACGCAAAGCACAAACTCGCCTATCGCGGACGACTGGATGAAACTCGCCCAAAGCGCATTCGGTCAGGAGTTTACGATTCGGTTGGCAACGAGCCGACTGGCGTAGAACTGCGAGCGGCGTTGGATGCCGTTATCGCCGGCGAGCCTCCAAACAAAACGCAGCTTCCGTCACTGGGATGCAACATTAAATGGAAGCCAGAGAATTCGTCGGCTTAGATTGACTTGGGTAGACAGCGTGGCGTTGAGCGATTGGTTTCCGGAATTCGTAACAGGTGTAGTTAGTGCAGCGTTACGTTCTGGACTGAGGTTTGTTTGTAGTGGATGAGTCTACGAATCATTCGATCGACTACATCTCGGGACTCGTCACCTCGTCCACTACCAAAAAATTGAGTTGGCACAGTGCACTAGGCTGGCAGGCACCTGAATTCCGATGCATACTTACTTTATAGACAGAACTAATTCGACAGCCCTTTGCGACTGTCTTTTAAGAATCCGAATCAG
>CAYMFZ010000585.1:0-3866 GCA_964389585.1 uncultured Pirellulaceae bacterium
GGCGGAGCAAGCAAGATGAAAGATTGGTCGAAGGCGGAATAATTCGACCTCTGATTTTTTAAGATGATAATGCTCGTTTGGTTTTCCAAGCGAGCATTTTTTATGCGCCAGCCGACAATAAATGATGCAAGAACGCAACGTTAACCAAATGATGATGAGGATTGTAATCAAATCAGATTGAAACCACTTCATTTTCCTCGCGATTGGCGTTTGGCACGAGGCCTGCAACTGGAGTGATTCAGACCAAAGACGACACAAGTAACCCCGAAAGACTCGAATGACCAAAATCGCCAACTTATTCAAAAGTGAAGAAGCCACGACCGCAGTCGAATACGCTTTGCTTCTGGCTTTCATTGGCGCACTCCTTTTGGCCTCGATCGTTGCAGCCGGTGGAGTCTCAGGAACAATATTCGGAGCTAACGCCGACAATATCAATAGCGTGGTGAAGTAGCCAAAATCAATAACCTTCCGACGGTTAACGAAAGCCCTGTTTGGGATGAAACAAACAGGGCCTTTTCGTGCGCGGACTTCTCTGACGCGCTGATTGCAATCGAACTAACGTCATCTTTTGCGGAGGTATGCTAAACTGACCAATCTGTAAAATTGATTCTTCATGAGGTCACAATGCGTTCGTCGATATCTTCCGCAGCATTTGTTTTGTTGACGCTTTTTTCGTTTCTCAATTTAGGACTGGCCCAACAACCAACCAAGCCAACCGTCGACATCTCTGACGAAGCGCGAGAAATCCATAACTCCGGGATGCTTTTTGATGGCCACAACGATTTACCGTGGGCCATGCGAACTCAAGGCGGTTCATCGTTTGACAAAATTGACATCGCCAAACCAACCAAATTTCACACCGACATTCCGCGTTTAAAAGCGGGTGGGCTCAAAGCCCAATTCTGGTCCGTCTACGTTCCTGCTGATACCGACCGAACAGGCAAAGCGTTAATCGAAACGCTTGAGCAAATTCAGTTGGTTCACGACATGTGTGAGCGCTACCCCGACGTTTTTGAAATGGCCGATACCGCTGCGGACATCGAGCGAATTTCAAAATCGGGAAAGATCGCGTCCATGATTGGCGTTGAAGGTGGACACTCGATTCAAAACAGTCTGCAGGTTTTGCGAGAGCTTTACGATCGTGGCGCACGCTATATGACGCTGACCCACAGCAAGACGTTGGCTTGGGCGGATTCAGCGACTGACGACCCAAAGAACAACGGGCTTTCACCGTTCGGCAAAGAAGTCGTTCGCGAAATGAATCGAATCGGTATGTTGATCGATCTTTCCCATGTGTCACCCAAATGCATGAAAGATGCGTTGGAGATTTCGAAGGCACCCGTGATCTTTTCACATTCCTCAGCGCGTGCACTTTGTGATGTTCCACGAAACGTTCCCGACGATGTTTTGAAACTGACCGCGAAAAACGGCGGCGTGGTCATGATTAACTTTTACTCGGGCTACATCGTGCCGACTGAGAAACTTCCAAAATCTGCAACCGACAAAAAATATCTCGGTGATGTCGATACAATCTGTGACCACATCGATCACATCGTCAAAGTCGCAGGGATCGACCATGTGGGAATCGGATCCGACTATGACGGAGTGAGCTTTCTACCCAAAGGACTTGAAGACGTTTCTGGCTACCCAAATATCACCCAAGTGCTTTTGAATCGCGGTTACGACAAAGAAAAGATCCACAAGATTCTCGGCGGGAATGTCCTGCGTGCTCTTCGAAATGCAGAAGAAGTTTCAGCCAAAGAAAAACAAGAGCGCGCCGCAGCAAAAGCGATCACCGGAAAGGAACTGTTTAAGTTTTCAGTTTCTGCGGGCCAACACGATCGAAAAAATTGCTTGGTACGTGGACTCGTCGATGCTGGTGATTTTTCGGAAACGACCGTGACCTTGTCGGCGCCGGATGGCCGAATGATGCTTGGTCAACTTTCTCCGGCCGGGCTTGGCGTTGACGCAAAATCAAACCAAAAAGAACTTACGTTCGTACTTCCGAGTCTCAAGTCGGGTGAAACGCTTGAGTTGACTGCCCTTGATTCCGGCTTGAATGCAAACACGGAATACAAATGGCATGACGATGGTTCGAATTCTTCGGAACTGCAACGCAATCAATCGCCAGTGATGAAATTCATTTACGAGAACGTAGATGACTCGACGCCTGAACGTCGTTACGCGACGATGAAAGTGTTTCACCATGTCTACACTCCCGATGGCAGCCGCTTGATGACCAAGGGGCCGGGTGACGGAACTTTTTCGACGCTTAAGAACAATGGCTTGTTTCCTCATCATCGCGGCTTGTTCTATGGATTCAATAGAATTTCGTATGACAAGGAAGGCAAATCCATGCAAGCCGATGTTTGGCATTGCAACAAGGGCGAGTCTCAAACTCATGAGAAAACAATTGCCTCAACCGTCGGTCCGATTTTTGGTCGGCACACCAATGTGATTTTCTGGCGCGGACAGGACGGTGAACCCTTCGCTCATGAGATTCGTGAGATGACGGCCTACGACGTTGCCGGCACGAGTTTGATTGAATTCAAGTCTTCTCTCGATTCCGTCGTGGGGCCGTTAAAGTTTCGTGGCGATCCTCAACACGCCGGTTTTCAATTTCGCGCATCACAAGATGTCGCAGATTCGAGCGCGAAAAAGACGTTTTACATTCGCCCGGATGGAGTCGCCGAGCCCGGCGAGTTTCGCAATTGGAGTGACAAAGAGAACGAATCTGAGATCAATTTGAACCACGTCGATTTGCCGTGGAACACCGCTGTCATTGAATTGCCCATAACGCTTTCGCCTAGAGCAGCCAGAGCCAAAGGCGTTGAAGTTGAGAATCAGCAGTTCTCGATTTCCTACCTCGATTCTCCGAGTAACCCAAAACAATCTCGGTTCAGCGAAAGGGATTACGCGAGGTTTGGTTCCTATTTTGAGTTCGATCTCGATTCTGATCGAAAACTGAATCTGAACTATCGAGTTTGGATCCAAGAGGGCGTCACGAATGTTGATGCAGTGAATCAAGCTAGTCAAAACTTTTTACAGCCAGTTGAGATTCTTCAGAATTAGTCGGACGCTTCCATTAATCGTCGTCAAATACATTCGTTTGATTCGTGGACAAGTTTATTGTCTGTAGTTGCTTGGACGACGGCGCGGATTTCGGTCCACGAATAGCACTAATCACACGAATGAGGTGTGGTCTTTGCGACCTGTGTGTATCGGATATTTATTTGGCAGCAGCGGCGAAATCTTCGGGCGAAACCCAACCCATGACGCCGAACCCGGCGACAAAATAGATATCGATTAACGTTAGACGATAAAACTGAAAGTCTCCAAAGGAAATCCACTGAGCGGCATCCGGATTGGATCTTAGATACGCCTCTCGGACTTCATTGAAACCGTGTGCGTCTGGAGATATTGGGGTAACGGACCCCATCAGTGTAAGTCGTCCAGACGCCATATCACTGGAAGTATTCGATTCACTCACCAACAAAGCGGCTTTTGCGTTGGCTCGGATATTCTTGGAATGTGTCGCCATTGAGCTGAAAAAGAAGATCGGCTGACCATCGCTATTTATCGAATAATTGGTCAAAGAGGCGAAGGGAAACCCATCGTGCTTAACCGAATGAGTCGATAACGTCCCCACATTGTTTTGCTTCAGCAACTCGACCGCGTGCTGAGCAAGCGACTTTTCGTTAGGTGGATTACTTGACATGGCAGGGCGTTCAAATTCGGATAGTATTTTGAAAAACCATAAAGAGCCGACTGGCGACTTCTTCTTTTGAAGTTACTGAGTTCAATCCAGATTAGAAAGTACTATTGTGAGCGACAATCCGTTTTCGGCTCCGCAGCCAGCTCAAGCT
>CAYMFZ010000586.1:0-3121 GCA_964389585.1 uncultured Pirellulaceae bacterium
TGGGCAACAACCTTTCTTACATCTCGTTTCAGACCACATTTACCTGAGTCAACAGCAACGGGGTTATGCCGGTCAACTGATCGACATCGCAACGGCAGAATCTTGTGCCGTCTCGGCAGTCCAGCCAACCCGTGAAAATTTGCTTCCTTACTTTGGAACCGTCGGAGCGAAACGAGTCGCGAACCGAACCGGGCTTTACGAAGTCAAAACGGTGATTGAAAAGCCGACACCGACCCAGGCCGAACAGGAATTGATCGTCGCCGGATTACGAGCAAGCCACTATTTGTGCCTCTCTGGGATTCATGTCCTTACATCAACCGTGATGGAAATTCTCGCTGCGACGATCGACGATGCACCAAGTAGCCAAACAATCCATCTGTCGCCCGCATTGGAAACGCTTGCCCGCCGCGAACGATACCTTGCGACCGAAATCGACGGCAGCCGCTTCAACATTGGAGTCAAGTACGGTTTGTTAAAGTCTCAACTCGCGTTGGCATTGTCGGGCAAGGATCGAGACGAAATCCTGACAGAATTGCTTGGGCTTGTTGCTGACCGTCCTAGCGTTTCAGTCTCAGGAGTCGCGGCAGGAGCAAGCAACTGATGGAAACGCCTTCGACCACACCAACACAAAAAACCCAATCGCAAGAGTCGCAATCAAACACCACGAGCAATCAGCTCGTTGCGATTATTTGTTCTGAAGATGACGCTGTTCGTAATCAGTCGCTGGACACAATCTGCAAAGAGTCGAAATTCGAAGAGTTAAAAGCAGATACCAACGCTCTCGATAACTTCTGGCGGCAATCTGACAACCTCTACCATCAAGTCCGCGCGCTGTTTTTCCTTTCAGCGATTCACCGCTATCACATGCCTCGTTTTTTCGGGCACGACTCGATTGGAAAAATTCCATTTGGCAGCTACCAACACTTATTGGGACGCCGATTTGTTGAAGCGATTGATTCACTCCTCGAAGCCCAACAAAGCGACGGGGCGGGGGACGCACTTTCGAGTGCACTCGCACAAGCTTATCACGATCTAGCTTTTCAAACGCTGGCCGACCAAGTTCGAAAAAGTGTCCGCACGGTTCGTGGTAACCAGTGGATGTTTCGAACGGGCCACCCAAGTGATCATCCTCTGAGATTTCGCAAAGAACTTCTCAACCAAAACAACGACTCGCCCGCGTTTCCGATTTTGTCAGAAACAACCGCCGTACGAATGGACTTCTCGCACAGCGGATGGAGCGACATCTTTTTTCTTGGGATGGACTTCCCAGCCGGCGCCCGCGTTATCAATGCGTCAATCAACTTGGGCGTGCTGGGGCGCGACGATGAGCCGCAACCGCCAATCGAATGTTACCTTCGCGTCATCGACCAACCTGTCTTGCGATTGGTCAGCATCGACTTGAAGACATCCGCGGAGATTGAGACCATCGGCGAAGTCTTCGATTTCGCGAGGGACTATCTCGGTCTTTTGAAGGCGGCTGTCATTGCCGCAGGCATTGTTCCGCCGGGCATGGAGGGCTGTGGGCAAAGCATGGAGACCTTGCTCGAGCGAATGATTGGCCCGGGTTTGGGGCTTGAGATCGTCAGTAAAGTCAACGACATTCCCAAGGGTTCACGTCTCGCGGTTTCTACGAACTTACTCGGTTCATTAATCTCGTTGTGCATGCGAGCGACCGGTCAAGTTTCATCCCTTGAAGGTGCTTTGATTGAGGCTGACCGTCGCATCATCGCGGCCCGAGCGATTCTGGGGGAATGGATTGGTGGATCAGGTGGCGGCTGGCAAGATTCCGGAGGTGTGTGGCCGGGAATCAAATTGATTCAAGGTGCCGAATCAACCGAAGGCGATCCAGAATTTGGCATTAGCCGAGGCCGCTTGTTGCCACAACACTCAGTGTTTTCTGAAGAAGAAGTCTCAGCCAAAACGAGACAGAAACTTCAAGACAGTCTCGTTCTCGTCCATGGCGGCATGGCGCAAAACGTTGGCCCAATTTTGGAGATGGTTACCGAAAAGTACCTCCTTCGATCTCCAGCCGAATGGGAAGCTCGCAAGGAAGCAATCGAAATTCTCGATGAAATTTCGGCTGCACTTCAAAAAGGGGACATCAAAGCCGTGGGCGCCGCGACGCATCGAAACTTCTTTGGTCCTCTTCAGAAGATTATCCCTTGGTGTACGAACTTGTTCACCAATTCCCTGGTTGAGCAATGCGAAGCCCAATACGGGGATCAGTTTTGGGGATTCTGGATGCTGGGCGGAATGGCAGGCGGTGGAATGGGTTTCATCTTTGACCCCAGCATCAAAACCGAGGCGCAAAAGTGGCTTCAACAGCAGATGACTAGCACCAAACGCGAACTTGAGGATCGCTTGCCCTTCGCCATGGATCCGGTCGTTTATGACTTTGAAATTAACGATAACGGGACCTGGGGCGAACTTGCGAGCAATGGCTCAGCCCGGATGCCCAACGAATACTATGCGTTGATGATTCCTGGTTGGCTGAAGTTGCCACCACGCGATTTGTCAGCGCTCTCGCGTTACGAAATGGAATTGCTTGGCAGTGAGTATCGCGATGCAGGCCATTCACAAGCGTTTCAAAAACTCGTCGAGGGAATTCTACCCGGTCGTAAGTCCGAATCCAGCAAAGAGGAAACGCTTAACGAACTGTTGGAGCGAATCGGTTTCGACAGAGATCAACACGAGCAAGTGCGTGCTGACCTAAAGTCCGGACGATATGGTTTAGCCCAAAATCGAATGCCGCTAAACACGAGCATCACCGACGTTAAACCATCAGATGTCGTTGATGCGAGGAACGGTTTGGGTGACGACTACCGAACGGTTGGTGAAAACGCCATTCGTGATGGCCAGATCGCCGTCGTGACTTTGTCGGCGGGCGTAGGCAGTCGTTGGACAGAAGGGGCAGGAGTAGTCAAAGGACTTCATCCGTTTTATCAATTTGCTGGCCGTCACCGCAGCTTTATCGAAGTCCATCTTGCAAAAAGTAAAAAGGCAGGTGCTGAGCTTGGTCGACCGTTTCCACATGTCATTACGACTGGCTACATGACGGACGACGCGATCTCGACGCATTTGGAATCAAAATCCAACTATCACTATCCTGGTGAAGTTATTG
>CAYMFZ010000586.1:3131-3866 GCA_964389585.1 uncultured Pirellulaceae bacterium
TTATTGTTTCGCCGGGCCGTTATGTCGGACTGCGAATTGTTCCGATGGTTCGCGACCTGCAGTTTGAATGGGAAGAGATGCCGCAGCAGATGCTCGATGAGCAACAGCAAAAGATGCGTGAGAGTTTGCGTGCGGCCCTAATTGGATGGGCACAACAAACAGGCGAAGGAAGCGACTATCGCGATAACACGCCAATGCAATGTTTGCATCCTGTGGGTCATTGGTTCGAAATCCCCAACATGATTCGCAATGGCGTGTTGAAAAAGATGCTTGATGTGCAACCGGAACTCAAATATTTGATGCTTCACAATGTCGATACACTCGGCGCTCACGTTGATCCGGCGTTGCTGGGACTTCATATTGCCAGCGAACGTTGCCTTTCTTTTGAAGTCATCTCTCGTCGACTTGAAGATCGTGGAGGTGGATTGGCACGCGTGAATGGACGACCGCGGTTGCTTGAAGGTTTGTCGATGCCGCGTGAAAAAGATGAATTCAAACTTTCGTACTACAACTCGATGACGACGTGGATTGATATTGATCAGTTGCTGACGGTCTTTGGAATTACCCGTGAAGAATTGGCAGATGTTGAGAAAGTTGACCATGCAATTCGCGAATTGAGCCAACGCATGCCGACTTACATCACGATTAAGGATGTAAAGAAACGTTGGGGACACGGACAGGAAGACGTCTTCCCGGTCTCGCAGTTTGAAAAGTTATGGAGCGATATGTCGGGGT
>CAYMFZ010000587.1:0-3860 GCA_964389585.1 uncultured Pirellulaceae bacterium
CGAAGCTCCTGATCGGATTCGTTTAGCTCCTCATCCTGCTTGGGTGACAGAAACGTAACGTCGACCAGCATTTCAGGTTTAAAAAAGTCAGGCGGCTCATCGACACCCACTTTGACTTGCAGTGTGTTCTTTTGAATGTCAGCCTCGGAGCTGATGAACAGGACTTGCCCAATGATTGGCTCGTCCAACGCCGGGTTATCGATCCGAACCGGCTGTTTCAGACTGACCTTGGGAATGTCTTCGAATCGCACGTCGACTCGGATCTGCAAACTCTCTGGTCGATACATTGTGATGATGCTACTTCCGTCGTGACCGTCCATTGCAGTCATCACACCTTCGCCGACTCGCGCTCCGGGCAAGCCAACCAATTGATAGACGCGTCCATCGACTGGAGCCCGAATTGTCATCCGCGACAACAGCAACTCCGCTTCCGATTCCGCGACGCTCATTTGTTTCACGCGGGCCTCGGCCGCCTTCACTTGAGCCAAAGTTTCGTCCTTGGCCTGAGTTTCATCAGCCAAGAGTTGAAGCTGGACATTGAGTGCCTCGCGACGTTTTGCCGTTGCCCGCGCCTCTGATTTCAACGAGCTTTCTCGATCACGAAGCTCATCCAGCATCGCCCGCGTCGTTTCCATTTCCGTCTTCGCTTCGTCGACTTCACGTCTCGACACCGAATTCGCAGCTTTGAGATTCCGTTGGTAGTCTCTTTCTGCGAAAGTCAATTTCGAATTTGCACGCTGCGTTTCAAATGGCAAATTCTTCAACATCGTGTTGATCTTGGCCAGATTTGCATCGGCTTGCGCAAGCATCGCTTCGAGATGAACCGGCTGCTCATAACGAGTCTTGGCGGCTTGCATTGTCGCGTTGGCTCGCTCAAGTTCCGCCTCGGCAAGTTGTCGATTCGCGATCGCCCGCTCATGAATCAACTTGGCATCATCCTTGATCAACTCAGCTACGGGCTGACCTTTTTTTACTTCTTGATCTTCGACAACCAACAATTCTTCCACCACTCCCGAAGCCAGCGCCGCAACTCGAATCGCCGTAGGTCGCGGTTCAATCCAACCAGCAGCATTGAACAGCTCGGTTCCTTCAGCTCGCGATTGAGATTGCATGGCAAGCACAGGAACGACTCGAACCGGCTTGGCGGGAAAGACCTTGTCCCAAACAGCCCACGTCATCAGCGCAACGAATCCCCCGATCAACAATCCAGGCAAGACATAACGCGTCAAAACATGTCGACGTGTTCGTATTCCGATGTTGTTCGTTTGAGTTCGATCAACAGCAAGTTGTGATAGATCTACTTCGGCCATGATGGTTTGGTTTAAGATTGATTGCCGAGTTAAAGTCGCATCAAGGACGGACAAACATTCCAGTCGCAAAAACAGTTAAGTTGCCCACGTCGTCACGCTTGGCCTTGCCTTTAACGACCACGGTTTGCAACTCTTTCAAGTTGAAAGCCTTACGCGCATCGGCTTTGACGGTCGTTCCATCGGCTTCGACAAATTGCACCAGCGCCATCGCTTTGGGAAGCTTGTCTGATTCGCAGCAGTAGTCCCATGGCGTTTTGCAACTGCATGGTTCACCGTCTTCTTTTTCGTCGCTGCATGCCAACAACGATGGATCAACGATTTGGAAAGCGGCTCGCCCTTCTACCCATGGATTAAGCCCGCCACCGATTCGGCCAACGACCACGACGTCGGCTTGATCCTCGACTGAATCCCGCGCGGCGATCACGTCCATTCCACCTTCCGGCTCCGAAGCCAACACAAAACCGCTTGCGTCATAAGCGGCCTCTGTGGTTTTGCTTGAAGCGGTCGAATCTACTTCCGATTGGCTGCACCCAACCAAAAGCAAACTTGCAACCAACATGAATGCGGCACTAGATCGCAACAAACTTCTTAGTCCTAAAACTGGAATCTTCATTTCGCTTCTCTCAAAATTGATTTCAAAATGTTTAAATGGATTTGAGCCCATCCACGATGGGCATTTTCAAATCGAACTGCCGAGCCATTAACTAACAGCACCGCAATCAAAGCCGCAAACAGGCTGGCCGCCAACGACAAAATAATCGCCTCTTGAATCAGGCTGACCACAACGGCTCGGCGTACAAACCCCAAGGTCTGCAACATCGACAATTCCGAGATCCGCCCAACCACCGAACCGTACATCGTATTGAGCCCGGCAAAGACGCCAGCTCCGGCAACCAACAACACCACCAGCCAAGCCAGCCAGCGAATCGGTTCGTAGTCGCGTTGAAGCGTCGCATAGTATTCAGTTTCTCGCATGACTTGCAATTCCAAGTCCAGCCGCTGTTTGCAAAAAATATCGAGATCAGCGTAGTCCGCATCCGGCTTCAGCGAGAGAGCAACGATGCTGAGATCTTGTCGCTTCATCGCTTGTTGAAGTTCGTCTAAACGACACCAAATTTCTGATTCGAAAGCAGCTCCCCCGCAAGAGAAGACACCAACGATTTTCCAATCTCGATTCTCAAGTCGAATCGTCTTGCCGACGGCGACTTCTTCTGCTGAAGCTCCCAACTTCGTCGCCGCCAGCCTACCAACAATGACTTCGCCCGTTGCAGGCCAACGACCTTCCTCCATTTGTAGCTGATTGCGAACCAAGGTCACCGTTTGAGTGACACCTCGAACCAACCCCAGCGTTTCACGTGGCTCGGCACGACCCGGAGCCATCACTCCGACTTGGGTGCCAAGGTACAACTCCGGGGAAACGTATTTAATACCGTGACGCTCTTGGATTCCCTGAATACTGGCGGGCACCAGATCATTCGTCCTCATCGGGATGGAAGAATACTCAAGGTTCTCGCCCATACCCAACGAAAATACGATCGCCGTTTGACGGTCACCACTAACCGCCAATGAGTTCTCCAAACCACGAATGAATCCGACCACGACCAACACCAACACGATGACCGTCGTCAGCCCAATGAAGGTGAGAAACGTGCGCAACGGGCGACGAAATAGATTTCGAATTCCGTACTCCCAAGGGAGCAATCTAAAGAACATGATCTTGGCCAATGGCAGGCTGAGAATTGAGCGAACAGAAAGACGCTGTTCGCAATGACAAAAACGAAGTGGGCTTGAAAAACGACTGGAAAGAAATCGACTTCCTTTGAAGTGCAATAAATGAACGCACAATTGAAGCGGGTTCTTAAAACCGGCCAAGCAATTACCTGGCGGCTGTTTTTAAGACCTTTGGCTCAAGCTAAATGATTAGCGAGCAATTTAGAAAGCAGATCGTCCGACCGACGTTCAGCGAATTGGTTACCGACATTCTCCCAAGCCAATCTGGCGGATGAATATCATTGTCTATCAAACAATTGATTTGACAGCCGAGCGTCGGCTCAGGAAAGACAAATGACTGAAACTGAAAATCAAAATCCATATCAATGCAGTCGGGCATCGTCGCGCCGTTACAAATGCAACTACATTTGCATTTCTGCTTTGGCGTGGACGGAGACTGCTCAGAATCCGAGTTCGATTGTTGGCAACAGCAACTGGTAGATGCTTTGCCTTCCAACGAACTACAACACATCCCAATCTGACACCTGATCGGACAGGTGAAAATGGTGAAGGCCAAGAGCAAGTTGAGGAAGACGTTTACCACGAGGTTGACTCAAAGGAATGCGATTACGCCATGATAAACCGATTCGAAGCTTTATTCAAACCTGTTTCATGCTTAGTCAGGAGAACTAAAAACTACAATTGCAATTCGACTTTCATTGGTTTTGCGAACAGCGGCTTTGTCAGCCCTTAAGTTTAGAGTGTTGAAAATCAGCCGCCACGCGTTAGCGTCCGGTTTTACGTGATTGAACCGGGTGCTAACGCACTGCGGCTGATCCT
>CAYMFZ010000588.1:0-437 GCA_964389585.1 uncultured Pirellulaceae bacterium
ACCGATACTTCGAAAGAGTGTTTCGCAACCAAAGTCAGGCATCAATATGTTTCGTTGGATTTCACTTTTCGTTATCACGGTTGTCGTTTCGCTTTTCGCGTTTCAGCCCAACACCGGAGAATCCAAACCCGAATCACCCAAGTTCAAAACGGTCTGGACTCCAAAATTCGCACTCAGTTATTGGAAGCCCGTCGACGATCGGTACTTCACCAAATTGATTATGGCTTCAGAACACACTCCCGAAAACGCAATAGCGGAGCTTCCCGCGGGCTATGCAACCAATCAACGTCTCTTACCTGGTGAGATCATGACATCGGAGCATATCAAGGAGCAAGATCCCAGAAGCCACGTTTGCACTTACATTCCTGATGGCATGAAAGTGATCGCAATTCGCTCCAGTAATGTCGACGAGAAAACTGGAATTCGGATTGGCGAGT
>CAYMFZ010000588.1:447-1815 GCA_964389585.1 uncultured Pirellulaceae bacterium
GTCTGAGCACATTGATGTGATTGGTCGCTACGACCAGATCAAAAATGGAATCGCTTTCAAGGGAGAATCAATCGTCGCAAATGATGTTATTGTTTTTTCCATCGGAAGGAACTTTACCAAGTCAAAATCAAAGGGAACGATTATCGGCTTGCTTGTTGCCCATGAAGATGCAGAAACAGTCTTCGAAGCCCAGAAGAACAACTGGCAGTTAAGTATGACTTTGCATCGCGACTAAACTGCAGTTGCAAATCTGATTTTCGACTGAAGTGTGAAAAGAAAATCTAACGAATGAATTCGGCAGGATTATTTTTCTCGATCAGTTTTGGCGTTAGCAAGAACAGCACTTCATTCGCTTCGGTGTTTCCATCCTTGTCCAGTCGATCAAAGTCGCCAACAAGTGCGACGGTTTCCCCGAACGCCAGTTTGACACCCGTATTGATTCGGCGAATGCGAAAACCTGGGATGCCAGTGTCGCCGGACAAGTCTTCGGCCAGCTCAGAACGCTCGGCACTAATTTCCATCGTAACTTCGCCAGATTCACCGATGTTGCAGGTGGTACGGATCTGAGTTCCAAGTGGCCGAAACTCAATTGTTTCTTGCCCCTCCTCGTTTTGCACTTTGATTGGGATTTCACCACCGGACAGGAATTCGGCAGCCCTACCAGGTTCCGTCAGCAATACCGGCTGGTCGATCAGTTTGGCAATCGCATGACGTTCGAGCGATTCCATAAACGCTTGAAAAGCTGGATCGACATTCGTGCTGATTTGCATTCTTCCATCTTTGCCAATCTTGCGAGTCAGAATATCAGCGACGCAAGTAGGTTTCTTTTTGATGCTAGGAAGTTTATGCCAATCGACACCCAGCTGCTGAAACTTCTTTTTTGAGATTTCGTAAACGCGAATTTTGATCGCGATCATCTTTCCTTGGCCTTGAATTTGGTTTTCGATTGGGAGTTTGCAACGATCTGACACGAAAGCGAGGATCGATGGGAGGTTGGCGTTTTTTGCTTTTCCACTCAAAACCAAGGTGCCGTTTCGTGGCCATGGCTTAACGTCAGCCGACGGGAACTCGTTCTTGATTTCAAGTTTCAGCTTCTTCAGGTCCGGCATCACATTGATTGTCCATTCAGACGGCTTTCGCTGTTCGTCGTAAACAGTCAGTCCAGACGTGCCCGATTTGAGCGCCCTAATTTCGATTTTGCTGGGAGAAATTGGCGTAGCGATAACGACTTCTGGGGTTGAGATTTCGATTTCTGGAATGCGATGCTTAAACGTCATGATTTCGGAAGTTCCAACAGTGAGAGTCTTTTGGTTCACATCTTTTGCTTCCTCGATTGCCAGAGTGAGAAGACTCGGTTGGCGAAAATAG
>CAYMFZ010000588.1:1867-3856 GCA_964389585.1 uncultured Pirellulaceae bacterium
CCTTCTTTTAGTGCTTCCCATAATTCGTCGTCACTGGGCACCTTGGAAGCGTCTTGGTTGAAAGTGAATGGCTTTGGCCAAGCTGACTCGTTGGGTTTTTGGATTTGATTTTGCTTCGGCAAATAAGATTCAGATTCGCCAGGTTCTAGAAGGGGCTCATTTTGCTTTTCTGGCTGTTGAGTCTGCGCGGATGTAAATCCGACCGCCAAAAGTACAAGAAGAGAAGTGGCCACCAGAAAAAGAGGAAATCTACGGTTGGCATTTGGTCGAACTAACATGGCAATCCTTTGCTTGATAAGGTTCTTGTCGGTCCCAGCGAATCCGCCCGATACGGCCGGGCAAAGTCGCTTGGGGTTTGCGTTTCGAGTTGCGATTTCAAGTATCGTCTCACCGTACGATTGGTTGACATTTGAATCACCGGCATCAGAAATGATCTTTATGACTTCTGCATCACAGCTAATCTCGCGACATGTATCCAGATAGGAATTGGCAACACGAACGAGCGGGTTGAACCAATGGAGAATGGCAATCAAGTGAGTGCCGAACTTGATCCATCCATCTCGTCTACGGATATGTGTTAATTCGTGGACAATAATCATTTCAAGTTGGTCGGAATCCAATTCTTGGACGCACCAGCTTGGCAGAAGTATTGCCGGTGAAAACATTCCAACCATCGCTGGGATTTCGATTTCATTCGTCAGATAGATCTTTGCTTCTGATCGAAATCCAAGTCCTAGTTGAATGTCCGCAATTTCGGAAACAAGTTTCTGGGAAAGCGGTTTTGCTTTCGCGATTGCTCGTTTGACTTGGCAGATGCCAATGATCAGACGAAATGACATCCAGGTGACTCCAACTAGCCATACGACCGACGCTAATTGCCAAAAAGTAAACGGAACGCTTGAAGACCAGTGTTCTGTGTCAGGCATCTTTAAAGCAAGCTGAGTCTCAAGATCAATTGGCGATTGCAATTCTGTTGCCGAATAAATAAATCGTGTCGGTACCTCGTCATATTCTGTGGCAACTACGTTTTCTGGCTGCGCGATCAGATTCATAAAACTCGTTGGACTTTCGGGCGCAGCAAAGACCAGAAACCTTGCGATCACGACCAGCCAAACAAGGTGTAACCATCTTGCTGAAACTCTGCGATTGAGTAGGTGGTGAATGACGATCGCGAACAGAACTAGCAGGCTGCCGATCAGCGAAACCAAGAGCAGGCTTTGCAAAGCGCCACCGTTAAAGAATGATTCGATATTCATTTCTTTGAATCCTTTTCTTCCAAGAGATCACGCAGTTCTTGAATCTGATCAGGAGTCAGCTTGCTGGACTTCACAAAGTGCGTAAGTAGAGGTCCTGTTTCCCCTGCAAACACCGATGAAAGAAACGAACGGCTCGCGTGTTTCACAGTGGAAGATTTTGTGATGGCAGCACGATAGAGATAACGGTTGCCGTCTTTCTCAAACGATAGCGCACCTTTTTTGACAAGCCGATGAAGAAACGTTCGGACCGTTGCTGGCGTCCAATCGTTGTCGGTAGCAAGTAGTTTGATTATTTCGCTGGCAGTTGTCGGTTGGTTTTCCCAAACCGCATTCATGACTTGCCATTCCGACGTCGAGATTTCAGGTCGATCGACCATTTCGCGTGACTCCATTGCTGCGAATTTGATTTGTTTACATCTGTAATGGATTGTTTACAAATGTAATAGTCGGTCAAGCCCAATGTAGACTTGAGGTCAATATCTATTCGCTAGCTCTCTGTCGTCCCAAATCATCGATTGTCATTGAACGCTCCGCGGTCAAAACGGAATCACCAGCCGGCTTCACTTCACCTGAAGAACAACCTTGCCCCCATCGATCAAACTTCCGTTGGTCAATTTTCCAATCAGTCCCATTCTATATCTTGCCACGCTTCGGCGTCGGTTCCGTTTTGATTACGGAGTTCTGATTGCGGAGCAATCAACGACAATGCCCCAAGCGGCAACATTCGCCCAAG
>CAYMFZ010000589.1:0-3844 GCA_964389585.1 uncultured Pirellulaceae bacterium
CGCCCTGCATATCGTGACCAGCAACGTCCAAGTCGACAAGCGCCGTGTGTATACACTCGAAAAAGTCGAATTCTCGTTCGGCCCCAATCGTGGCGTTGGTCGAAATATGATGATTGATCTCGAACACGACTCGAAGTCTTCAGCCTTGCCAGATTTTTCAAACATCAATGGCGTTCGCCGCATCGAACTGGCATTTCTTGATCGACTACGCATCGAGCCAACGAAGAAAGCCAACCACGATAAAGCAGATCAAATCCAATTGGTCGTCAATGACACAACTGAAACCAAGTCGAAGCCAAAACTCTTCGCGGGCAGAAAAAGTCCAATGGAAATTTCTTGCCAGGGTCCGTTCGTATTCGACTTTCGTTTGAAAACGGCTTCCTTTGAACAAAACGTAATCGCTCGGCAGGATGACGCTTTCAAAGATCAAATCAATTGTGAAAAACTAACGCTGACTTTCAAAGACAAACCAGTGGACGCTGACGTTGCGAGCCTGAAGTTAAATCAGCCCCTCGCACCCAACATCAGAGCAAAGCCCAGTACGGATTTGGAGTTGCAATCATTCGTGGCCGAAGGCAGCCCTGCAACCGTCATCTCAAGGTCGCGTTCGGCACAGGTCTCTGGTTCCTTCTTGAGTTACAACGTAGCAACGAACGAGATCATCGGACGTTGCAGTTCGGTTGGACAACACCCCGTAACAATCGTGAACCCCGAGTATCAACTGGTCGCTCAACAATTGAATTATGTCATCCCTGAAGATGGAAGCTTAGGCCAAGTCAACGCGAACGGATCAGGCCAATTGCTTCGCATTGAGACTCCAACCCAAGATGAATTCTTTACGACTTGGCAAAAATCTTTGACCACTCGCCCAGTGCTCGAAACACCAGGACTCCAACGAATCGTCGTCGATGGGTCAGCGAAAATTCGAATCGCCAAAGAAACTCGCGTGGATGCCGACAGAGTCGAAGTCTTGGTCTGGCAGTCGGAAAATTTGACAACCGACGTCTATGGCAAAGTCAAACGCGAATGGGTTTATCAGCCTTCTAAGCTATTCACGTCTGGCAACGTCAAAATCGTTTCGCCGAAACTTGACGGACAAGCACAAAACTTGACTGCGACTTGGTTTGAGGTCGACCAACAGATGTCGAGCTTTTCGAAACAAAGGCACCGAGTCGGCTTTCGTGGTATTTGGCAGGATCAGTTTTCGCAAAACCAAACCGCACCCAATCGGCTTGTTCGAATTCAAAATCGAACTTACACGCCAGCAGATGAAGGCAAGAAAAAGACTGGCTTTGTTGAACTTGGAACTCTTCAACAACCGCGTGATGCAAGCCATGTTTCACGAGCCGGTTTTCAAGAGAACATCGTCAAAAAGAAACCCAAAAGCAAACTTGAATTTACGGGCGAGACGGTTGATGTTCGACTCGTTGGATCAGGAGATAAAACTCAAATTCGGGACCTCACGATTGTCGGCAATGTCACGATCATTAACCAGCCAATTGAAACAAAAGAGCCGAACTCGGAACCAGCGAAACAGCCAATGACGATCACAGGACACCGGTTGCAGCTAACACCACAATCCCGTGAAGGCAATTACCGAACTTTGATCACAGGACAAAATGGTGAATTGGCCACGGTCACCGCCAAGGATTTTATTCTCAAGGGCGAGAACATTAACCTCGACCAAGACGCCAACAAAGTCTGGGTTGAAGGCGCCGGCTCGATGAAGATGGAAATCGTTTCAGAATCGGAAGAGCCTCAATCGAATTTCAGCGAGGTCTCGATTCTGACTCGCGACTCTTCGAAACTCGAAACTCAAAATCTCGATGTCGCTTGGAAGGGTGGAATGATCTTCGACGGATCGCAAGTCTATTTTGAGCGTAACGTCGTGATGTCTGCCGATCGACCAGATGAAGAGGGAAATCAATCGAACATTCAGTCTTTGAGCGAAGGGTTGAGTGTGAAACTGACCAATGCCGTTGATTTTCAAAACATGGATTCGAATCAGAAGAAGATCAACACAAAGATTCGTGAACTCGTGTTAGTCGATCAAGTCCCCGATTCCAAGCAGCGTTTCAAAATCGCGGCGCATGCGACCGAGTCGAACAATCTCGAGACTCGGCGACCTGTCGTCATTGAGAATCGAACCATCGGCAATACGGGTAAACTGTTGGAGCAACAAAAGATTGTCGTTCCCAACGCAGTCGTTAACGCGGAAGCAGGTTCAATCGAAAGCAAAGGCCCTGGTTCCATTGCAACTCATCGCTGGAAGGATCCTGCCAAGCCAAACGACAAACCCCTATTCGGTAGCCTGGGAGGCAAAAAAGATGCTTCTGCGAGTTCGAAAAGCGGAATATCGTTTATCCAAGTCAATTTCGATGGAGAGCTTAAACTCGACAAGGAACGAGGCGAAATGATTCTTGATCGCAATATCCGAACGGTCTACTCGCCAGTACAAACCTGGGACGAAACGCTTAATCCAGACATGCCTCGGAGACGTGGACCCGGTGCGGTTTTCTTAACCTCTGAAAAACTCCAACTTGCTCAGTGGACACCAAGAGGCTCGACCGAAAAATCGAACGAGATGATTGCGACAGGCAACGCACACATTCTCAGCGACGAGTTTGAATCGACTTCGGATCGAGTCAGCTACTCTCAGGCCAGCGACTTGTTAGTCATAGCCGGTTCCGCTCGAAATAACGCGACGCTTCGCAGGAATGGCAGCGACACGTTGAGTGCCAAAAAGATTACCTACCAGATCAAAGAGCAGCGAATATCGACCGAAGGCATTAGCAATTTCAACATCAACAGCAATTGATGTCTTATGGATGTTGTTAAACGCGAGTCAGTTAACGTGAGCGCGAGTTAACGCGAGCAAATTAGAACCGAAAGTCGAATTGCATCATTGTGGCATTGTGGCATT
The DNA here is from genome assembly GCA_964389585.1 of uncultured Pirellulaceae bacterium. Lineage (GTDB taxonomy): Bacteria > Planctomycetota > Planctomycetia > Pirellulales > Pirellulaceae > Mariniblastus. The sequence continues at coordinate 2,924 of CAYMFZ010000589.1, forward strand.
TCACTCCGTGAAATAGCGCCAGCCCCCTATGCGAAGCGAGGGTAGTTTTAAGAGTAAGATTTGGGTTGAGAGTAAGAGTATGAGCTGAGACTCAATAGGCTACATACCATTCACCAAATCCCACCCCAATTCACCTCTAACTGCCCCCAGCAACTCAATCACTTCATCGTAAGGTTGCCCATCCCAGAAACGGTTGGTCGCTAGATCCAAAGCCGTTTGACCCTCTCCATTCTCAACCGCTTTATCAGCACCCAATTCAAGTAAACACTTCGTGGCTTCGACAAAGCCTTCAGCCGCAGCGACCATCAGCGGCGTGCAGTCACTCCCCATCGTCGGACCTTCATTGCCTTCCGACAAATCGAATCCATCAAACTCCGCTGTTTGAACATTCACATCGACGCCGCGCGACGCAAAAAATCGAATCATGTCGACTCGATTCGACATCGCCACCAAATGTATTGGGCGATAACCATCGAGTGGTGAAACCGTGTCCAATTCGGCACCAGCCACCGCAAGCGATTCAGCAACAGGCACACGATCAGCGTTGAATCCCCAAAGCGAAGCCATGTGAATTAGCTTCCATGGCGTGAAATTCTGATCGCGTGTGTCGTCCTCCCAACCAAAGTAGGCAACTTTTCGAAGGTCGCGATTTGGATCGTCACCGAATTCAGCCAGACACCGAATCACTTCAGGTTGTGCCGCTGTGATAGCAAATTGAATTGGAAAATAGCCATCGACTTGTTTGTTGACTGCGTCCGGATCAGACGTCAACGTCTCTTTGATGAAATCAAGTTGCCCCAATCCGCAAGCCGAATGCAAATCAAGTTTCGCACCCTGCTCCAGCAAAATCGAAGCCGGCTTGCCGCTTCCTCGAGTCCGCCCCGAAGCCAGTTGAAGCAGCGTCATGTTAAATCCAATCGG
>CAYMFZ010000590.1:0-1895 GCA_964389585.1 uncultured Pirellulaceae bacterium
CGGCTAGCGTCTACGGCTTACGAGTTTGAGATAGGTATACGTCGCATAGAGACAACAAGCAAACCACTTACGTGGCGCCCACGCGCACAGAGACAGAAGTCGATTGGTTACGTCCGTTTCGTTTCGATTCGTACATCGCCTTGTCGGCGGCGGAAAGCATCGGTCTTGCGGCCAGTCCAGTTTTATTTCCAATTGCGACGCCGACACTAACATTCACACCAGGGGCGTACCACTGAATTTTGGAATTGGAAATGTGAGAGCAGAACTCTTCAAACGTTTTCGAAATTGAATCAAACGAATTGGTTTGCTCAACGCTCACGACGACGCCAAACTCATCACCGCCAAGTCTTCCAATGCAAACTGCGTCCGGAAATTGTTCTTTTATTTTTTCGGCAATCCATCGAATGGCTTGATCACCTACCTCGTGTCCTTGAGAGTCGTTGATCCGTTTAAAAAAGTCGACATCGATGATCGCCAACGCCAATTGCCGATGGAGATTTTCTTCCAAAGCGAGTTGGAAACCACGACGATTAAGCAAACCACTCAAGTGATCGGTGAGGGCTAATTTGAGAAGCTCGTTCTCGGAGTCGGTTGCCACTGAATGGCTCGCCTTCTTTACTTTAACGAGTAACCAATTTTCATCGCCGATCTCGACACCGAAAAATTCTCGTTCTACACAGAGGTTGCAATCCGAATCCGAAATTGCGTTTGACGTCTTCATTTCAAAGCGATCAACTATGAAAGATTGACTAGATTCCTTGGCCTGAACTTTATTCGCCGGAAGCGTTACACATTGAAGGACGATTGGATCGTTCGCAAATGATGTCGATGCCGAAGCAAAAACATCTTCTGCAGCCTTGTTCCAATAGCGAACCTGTTTGTTCGAGTCGACAACGACGATTCCTTCACTCACACACTCCAAGGTCGCTTGAAGTAGCTCTAAGTGCGAGCCCGACACGGTCTTGTCGACTGCACTTTGGATCGAAGAAGGTTTGGAGGCGTCCACGGCCTATTTCTTCTTAGCTTTCTTCTTCGTCTTTTTGGCACCGGCTTTTGCTTTCGCTTTTCCGGCGGCAGGTTTCGCGTTCTTCTTTTTTTCGCCGAATGCAGCACCCCAGTTCTCAGAGTACTTCTTGCTCGTTCCGCTTCGAAGGATAGTCATGTTCGTCCTTAATAATGTTTAGTTTGCAATTGGAATCGGTCTACACTGAGGCTTTGGTTAAGAGATAAGCTTTTTGTATTTGAATCGTTTCGGCTCGTCTTCTTTCAGTCCCAATCGCTCGCGCCGCTGTTGCTCGTAAGTCTGGTAGTTGCCTTCACACCAATGGACGTAGCCATCTCCTTCGAAGGCCAAAATGTGGGTGGCGATTCGGTCAAGAAACCAACGATCGTGGCTCGTCACGACGACGCAGCCGGCGTAGTTTTCGATGGCTTCTTCAAGAGCTCGCAACGTGTCTACGTCGAGATCGTTGGTCGGTTCGTCAAGCAGCAAGACATTGGAGCCGCGTCGAAGCAATTTAGCGAGATGGACGCGGTTGCGTTCACCACCAGAGAGCACGCCGACTTTTTTCTCTTGGTCAGGTCCGCGAAAGTTAAAACGATTCACATACGCGCGGGCGTTGACTTTGCGTTTGCCAATTTCTAGCGTTTCATGGCCTTCTGAAATTTCCTGATAGACCGAGTGAGAATCGTTAAGGCTGTCACGCGACTGATCGACATAGCCCAGATCAACGGTTTCACCGATCTTCAAAGTTCCTGAATCAGGTTTCTCGGTTCCTGTGATCATTCGAAACAAAGTCGTCTTTCCCGCACCGTTGGGACCGATGATTCCCACGATGCCACCGGGAGGCAACCGGAAGTTCACGTTCTCCATCAGAATTCGATCGCCAAAGCCC
>CAYMFZ010000590.1:1905-3835 GCA_964389585.1 uncultured Pirellulaceae bacterium
TCTATGACCACGTCGCGTAGATGCGGACCAGGGGGGATTTGGATTTCCAATTCTTCTTCGCGTTCGCGTTGATCTTCGTTCAGCATTTGCTCGTAGGAACTGATGCGAGCCTTGCTCTTGGATTGACGGGCCTTGGGTGACATCTTGATCCATTCGGCCTCGCGCTTGAGCGCCTTGATCCGAGCGTCGTTTTGTTTTTCTTCGACCTTGAGCCTTGATTGCTTTTGCTCAAGCCAAGAAGAATAGTTCCCTTCGAACGGATGGCCTTCGCCTCGATCCAATTCCAAAATCCAACCGGCGACATTATCCAGGAAGTAACGATCGTGCGTGACGGCGACGATCGTGCCGTGATAGTCTTGCAAAGTCCGCTCAAGCCAGTGAACCGAGTCGGCGTCGAGATGGTTGGTCGGTTCGTCGAGCAATAAGAGATCAGGTTTTTCAAGCAGGAGTTTGCAAAGTGCGACTCGGCGTCGTTCACCACCAGACAGCGTCGAGACATCGGCGTCTTTGGGGGGAAGGTTCATGACTTCGAAGGCGACTTCGATTTCGTGGTCAAGCGACCAAGTGTTTGTGGCGTCGATTTGGTCTTGGACACGTGCCATCTCGTCGTAAACTTTTTGCATGGCGGCTTCGTCGAGTGGCTCGCCGCATTTTGCACTCAGTTCGTTGTAACGATCGAGGAGTTGACGTCGCGGGGCGACTGATTCCTGCACGTTGTCCCAGACGTTTTTTTCAGCGTTCAGTTGGGGTTCCTGCGAGAGGTAGCCAACGGTGAAGCCATCGGTTAGCCGGGCTTCGCCATCGAATTCGGTATCGATGCCGGCCATAATTTTCAACAGCGTACTTTTTCCGGCTCCGTTTCGACCAAGGACGCCAATCTTTGCTCCCGGGTAGAAGGAAAGCCAAATGTTGTTGAGCACGGCTTTGGTGCCGTGTTTTTTAGTCATGTCGACCATTTGGAAAATGTATTGCTTGCTCATGGTTTCAGTGTTTTGTTATCTAAGATTTTGATTTGATGATTTGAAATTTGAAGATTTGAGAATTTGAAAAGTTGAACACGTAGTTTGAAAACTGCGAAGCTAAGAACTGTGAAGTAAAAACTGAGATAAACCGGGCAGTAGGAAGTGAGACTGCGGAAGGAAAACCCATGGTGCCAATTATGGAATCAAATTCCACATTCCGCATTCCCCATTCCGCATTCCCAATTCCGCATTCCCAATTCCGCATTCAAAAAACCACTCCCACTCGATCGTAGCGGGCGGCTTCGAACTAATGTCGTAGCAAACTCGATTCACTCCGGCGACTTCGTTAATAATACGCGTCGACATTTTGGCGAGTACGTCGTACGGGAGCCGTGACCAATCGGCGGTCATGAAATCGTCGGTGTCGACGCAGCGAATGACCAATGCGTTCTCGTAAGTTCTTGCGTCACCCATCACACCGACACTTTGAACGGGTAACAGAACGGCGAACAATTGGGCAGTCTCGCGGTAGAGGTTCGCGGCTTGGATTTCTTCAATGACGATCGCGTCGGCTTCGCGAAGGACCTTGAGTTTTTCCTCTTTGACTTCGCCAAGACATCGAACAGCAAGTCCTGGTCCTGGAAACGGATGACGCCAAACGAGATGCTCTGGCAAACCAAGTTCCAATCCCAACTGACGAACTTCGTCTTTGAAAAGATCACGTAGTGGCTCGATCAGTTCGAACCCAAGTTCTTCAGGCAATCCGCCAACGTTGTGATGCAGCTTAATTGTCGCCGCCGGACCATCTTCGGCGGCTCCACTTTCAATCACGTCCGGGTACAGCGTTCCTTGAGCAAGATATTTGGCGTCGGCAATTGATTCGGCCTCGGTCTTGAAGCAATCAATAAACACATGGCCAATCTGCTTGCGCTTTTCTTGTGGATCTGTCACGCCGTCGAGTGCGGAAA
>CAYMFZ010000591.1:0-3826 GCA_964389585.1 uncultured Pirellulaceae bacterium
CAATTTTTACTCGGCCTTGAATCCGTAGTAAAGCCGTGGTGAATGTTGAAAAAGTAAAGAGCCACGAACTCCATCGCTCTTCCGTTGCACTACAACATAAGGAGCCATGAAACCAACAACAGAAAAGTCTTGTTGAAGTTCTGTCGTATCCCAGACTTCGCCATGCTTGGCTTCAAGGTATTCCCGTGATCCGGGTTCAGCATTGATGGCAGCGATTTGTTGACGACGAACAGACTCGGTTGGATCTGGCATAGTTGCTCCAAGGAAGATGACGATTGAACAACCGAGTAGTCGGTGTCCGTCAACTTGTTCTTGCCAGTTGCCTTGCCCTTCGTTTCTCAAGTTGCTGTTTGTGATACTGTTGAACTTGCTCACGCCATTCGAGATTTCCGCCAAACGTCTCAAGCGGAACCATGTTGAGATACTTCTTGGGACACGAGTAATAATAGGGATGCATGGATTCATCCATGTCTTTGTAGCCCCAGCCTTGATCTGACTTGCTGTACTGCAAAAGGTCACATTGAATCCATCGCTGGGCTGAATCAACCTGTTGGCCATCACGAACGAACGTTCTTTCAAAAACGGACCACAAGACTCCAGAAAAACTGTTGCCTCGGAAACAGTGTGCAAGGCAAGTAGTTGTGATCGTCTTTCCATCTTCGTGAGTGCGTTCCCAACCCTCGGTTCGTTCTGCGATCATACTGCGTCGGTCGCAGCCCGGTATGAAAAGCCAGCCCATCGTTTGTCTCCCGTGAATGTTGTTTATGACACTGGAGTTGCTGGTGTCCGCTAATACTCACTGGCCTTGAGCACGCAAGTGCTTGAGCGATCAGCTTCGGTGATCACATAAAGCTTCTCGTTCTTAGCAGTGTGATACACGCTGAAAACTCGTTCGCCATTTTCCAAAGCTTCTTCGTTTGCTTCAGCATCCTCGTGACAAACGTCACCCCAATCACAACTGTGGTGTCGCTTGATGAAGGTCGATGGCGATTCACCGGATTCTTGCAGAGCGGCCAATGCGCCGGGAGTGGAAACAACTCGACCTAGACTGAAGCGTGGCCGACTAAGGTTGTTTGGTGCGATCATATATTCTCCAACCAAAGGATCACTGAAACGTTGTTGCCTCAGTGATCTGGTAGTCGGTGTCCGTCAAACTTGACGATTCAATCTTTTCAAAGCCCGGTAGAAAGTCGCACGTGACTTCTTAGTTTGCTCACAGAAGTATCGCTGTTGATCAGCAACTGAATTGGGAAACTTGTCTTGAGATTCCATCAGGAGTTTCTCGTGTTGTTCGTGATTGCTGAGCCGTTTTGTGGCAGTAACTGGACGCCCTAAGTTCTGCATTTGGGCAAGAACAACAGGTCGCCAGTCGGTTCCCTGTTCAGTACAAAATTTGTAGATCCGTACCGCAGGAGTCAGCAGGCGCATAGACAGTTGTTTATCGTCGCCATGCTGTTCGATGAAGTCAACGATCTCTTCAGCGGCTTCAGGTGGGCAACCGGGATAACCGTTTTCGCTCATGACACGAAACTGCTCGATGATTTCGCTGTTGCTTAAATCCATGCGGTATACCAAGCAGCGTGAAATTACAGCGTCGAAGATCGGGCACTTTTTGGGGATCTTGTTTGCACAGAAGATAAATCGTGATGTTGTTTCAAATCGTGAAGGAAGATCGGAAGGCAATGTGCTGGAGTTGTATGTTACAAGTCGATTCGGCTGGCCAAACAACGCTGACCGCAAAAGGCCAAGCGCTGGACCTTTATATAGTTCATCAGCGTCGTCTATGTAGATCACCTTGCCATTGTTCGAATTTTGAAACAGCCCGGTTCCATCTGCATTCAAAGTAATGATCGGAGGATGATATCGCCCGGTATCGACTTCGCGACCATCAAAGGTAAAGATCGGATCGGTGTCACCAGCGAGTTCGGAAAACTGAATCCCGTCTGTGGCATCGACACCGGCTGCAATTTCAAAATTCAAAGAGCTGCCCTGCCCATAAAACTCGGCACCTGAAAGTTTTGCACCGTCTGCCTGCGGACGACGCAAGTCAAAAGCGGGAAACCCAGATGGAGTCGTTGTCGGTAGCACGCCAAACACCCGGTAGTCGACGCCAACCAATTCTGGATTCGCATAAACTCCAGCGACCGGATCACCAGCCAAACGAATTTCGAAATCGAAGATTCGGATATCATTGAACGTGTCGTTGACCGTAAATGTGTCTTGGTTGAATCGGATAAACCAATCAGCTTGAACTTTGGTCGTCGCCACGAGCGCTGCGATCAATGCTAAAGCAGAAATCAGATGGTGTCTTCGCATGGTTGTGTCTCCCAAGTCACGGATCGAATTAGCCCCAACGCAAATTCTTTTAGATACGGTGTTGATCAAAAGGAAATTTGCAGTCACGGTTCCACATCAAGATCCAAGAATATAGTGGCTTCCCCGGCAAAAACAAACCAATAGGAAAGAGCTTGCTGAACTTTGGTTTTTTCCATGTTTTGGACGCGAACGATGGGCGAAACTAATCTCCAATTAATCGAATTCGTGAAAAAAGGGCAGACGAAATCGCCTGCCCTTTTCAGTTTTAAACTGTCAATTCAATTTAACTACCAGATTTTGATTCGCTCGCTCTCTGGTTTGTAAAGTCCGTCTCCCGGCTTCAGTTCGAACGCTTTGTAAAACGCATCAATGTTTGTCACCGGACCGTTTGCTCGGTACTGCGAGGGAGAATGTGAATCCGTCAGCAATCGCTTGACCATCTCCTTGTCGCGATACTTCCGCTGCCAAACTCGACTCCAACCAACGAAGAACAGTTGGTCTGTATTCCATCCGGCAACCTTTTCGTCGGGCTTGCCTTCGCGGGCAATCGTTAATGCCTTGTGGGCGATCGTTAGACCGGAGAGATCGGCGATATTTTCACCAAGTGTCAGTTGTCCGTCGACTTTTTTTCCTTCGAGGGGTTCGTACTTCGAATACTGATCGATCAGTTGTTCTTTCAATTTGGCAAAGGCTTCTTGGTCCGCGGGGGACCACCAATTCTTTAGGTTGCCATCACCATCGTATCGACTTCCTTGATCGTCAAACGCGTGGCTAATCTCGTGGCCAATGACGGCACCAAAACCTCCATAGTTAAGTGCGTCCGCCGCGTTGACGCTGAAAAACGGAGCTTGAAGAATGGCAGCCGGGAAAACGATTTCGTTTTTCGACGGATTGTAATAGGCATTGACGGTCTGCGGCGTCATGCCCCATTCTTCACGGTCGATTGGCTGACCAAGGTGAGCAACGTTTCGTCCATGTTCGACAATGTTGGAGCGAACTGCGTTTCCAAACAAGTCATTCGAATCAATTTCAAGTTTCGAATAGTCGCGCCAAACATTCGGATAGCCGATTTTCGTTCCGATTTTTGAAAGTTTCTCTTTCGCACGTCCTTTGGTTTCATTTGTCATCCACGAAAGATCGTCGATGCTTTGCCCAAACGCCTTCAAGAGATTTTGAACAAGCTCTTCCATTCGGGCCTTGGCTTCGGGTTTGAAATGCTCTTTGACGTAAAGTTCACCAACGGCTTCGCCAAGCGCTCCAAAATCGCCCGCACCGGCTCCGGCGATCGTGTTGATCGCAAGTTTCCAACGAGGACGCTGAACTGGAATTCCCTGAATCTGTTTTTCGTAAAGTGTAAACCGGGCGTCGACAAACGGTTGTGAAAGGTACTCTGCATAAGTGTCAATCAGCCGGTACTGCAGATACTTTTTCCAGGTTTCCAGCGAGGTCGCGTCCATGATTTCCACCAAGCCCTCGAAAAAGCTGGGCGTGTTCACGTTGACGTTTACTG
>CAYMFZ010000592.1:0-3805 GCA_964389585.1 uncultured Pirellulaceae bacterium
AGTTGGGACTTCTGGCGAAGTCCACTACAGGTTTTGAAATACCCTCTAGTGACATTGAAACGGCGAATTCAAATTTGCTTTCACCAATTTGATTGACCCAACAAAGTGAAAACCATCATGCTTCAATCTAAACTTTTCTCATTTGGCAACACGCGATTTTTCGCATTAACTGCGATCGCCATCAGCTTCGCTTTTGCAACGAATACAGTCGACGCTCATGAACCAAACGGGGCAATCGTTTATGCCCAGGCGATTGAACTCAATTGCGCGGCAGACGATTTCCGAGACGAAATCAAAACCCATTTCCGAGGCACCAAGTGCTATGGAAAAATGCTTAGCACCGCTGCAAGAATTCGATCTCGATCTGCTGCCGTCAAACGACGCACTGGACGGAATTCATGTTATCGCGGAATGAATCGTGACGTTTGCAAACTTGAGAAACTTGTCTGTGAACTAAACGAACTTTACGAGACGACGATGCAAAACAATCTGCGGGGCGTCAATCGTAAATGCGTTGCGGGCGAGACGGTTCACGTTGCGGAGAAACTTGCCGCAATGACAGAGCTTGCCGACTGCATGAAAGCGGCTTCGAAGGGACTTGTTGGGGTCGCAACAACGCAAACAATCCACACTTTGTCGCCAGTCTCTCCACCTCAACCAGTGCCGACTTTAATCTTTCCTGAATATGATCCGAACTTTGATATCGCTCCTCCCGTAACACCACCAACACAGAATCAAATTGAAGGAAAGCGAATCGAATCATACCGAGTTGAACCCGGCCAACTGGATCATAATCAAGGAACCACCCTGCCGTCGCCAACCCCGACGCTGAACGGTCCTACACCGGTTTATCGAAGTGTGATTGAACGATAGTGGAAGAGTGGATCAGAATGAAAGATCCTCGCTCACAAGTGCGTTGTTACAAACAGTGTTGAGGTGCAGCCGCAGTGCGCTAGCACCCGGTTCAGTCGCGTAAACCGGACGCTAACGCGTGGCGGCTGATTTTCAACACCCTAAACTCTAGGATTAACAAAGCACTAGCGAAAGTAATCTTCTTGAAAGTAAGCTTCTTCAATCAGAACCACGACTGAAAACGATTCAAGCAAGATGCTTGGCTTGAGTGCTTCCGAATAACGGCGCGAATCGTCGCGTCAAATCGCTTCAATGGCGATTGCTAGCACTCCCCCTTGAACCACTACGTCGCCTGCGGGATAAAGACGCGTTTGGTGAAAACCATTTCACGAACCAAACGTTTTTGCAGGCTTCTTCATGGCTGATATTCAAGCATTCCGCGGACTCCGTTACGACTTAGGCAAAGTCGGTTCTTTATCTGATGTCGTCGCGCCGCCCTACGATGTGATCGACAGCGAGTACCAGGACTCTCTGTACAAACTCAATGATCACAATGTCGTTCGGTTGATCCTCAATCGTGGTGATGATTTGGTTGGAGATCAAAACATCTATGATCGGGCAGGCGAACACCTCAAGAACTGGCGTCGCGATGGAGTGCTCAAAACGGACAACGTCGGTACGGTTTACGTCTATCACCAAACGTTTGAATACGAAGGTAAGTCGTATACCCGGCGTGGCTTCATGGCCCGAGTTCGCATCGAACCGTTTGGCGAAGGCAAGATCTACCCTCACGAGCAGACCCACGCAAAGGCCAAAGAAGATCGCTTCAAGCTGATGACCGCTTGTCGTTGTAATCTAAGCCAAATCTTTGGCATCTATCCTGACAAAGAAAACGAAGCCCAGGAGATTCTTGAGGCGGCGATCGAGGACAAAACTCCGCTGACCGCGACCGAGGCCAACGGCGTCAAGCACGAGATGTGGCTGGTTACCAATCCAGAAGCCATCGCAGCCGCGGCCGCCATCATGGGTCCCAAGCCGATGTACGTCGCTGACGGTCATCACCGATACGAAACGGCAACAAACATCCGAAACGCCACTCGCGAAGACCAGGAGCTTCCTGAGGATCACCCTGTCGACTACGTCCTGATGATGTGCGTCAGTATGCACGATCCTGGCATGGCGGTTCTTCCTACGCATCGTTTGTTTCGCGGTGTGGAAGCGATTTCCTCGGAACAATTCCAAGCCAAACTTGGCGACGCGTTTGATTGCGAGGTCATTGGCAAGGGACCTGCTTTTGCTCGGGAAGCCTGGGACATGATCGCCGTTGAAGACAAACAGTCAACGATGGGATTTTACTGCCGCGCAGACGACACGTGGGTGCTAGCAAGACTCAGCTCTGCGGGTGAATCTTTAATGAAGGAGATCGCGTCAGACCAAAGTGACGACTGGCGATCGCTCGGTGTGGCGTTGCTTCATAAACTTGTCATGGACAAGCTGCTTGGCTATCCCGATCTTGGATCTCCAAAGTACGTGCATGCCGTTGATGAAGTCATTCAAGGCTTAACTGATGGAGATGATGCAGGCCGCGATGCTACTGGGCAGGAGGGTAGCGGAGCCGCTTTTGAGATCGGTTGCCTTGTGATGCCAGCGACTGTCGGCCATGTCAAAGCGATCTCGGAGCATGGCGAGCGTATGCCTGCGAAGAGTACGTACTTTTTTCCCAAGCTGTTGAGCGGGATGGTGATCAACCCGTTGGATAGCTAGTTCGAATTTATTGGCTAAGTCTGCAAGCCGCTGTTGGATGCATTCCGGCAACCGGTCGGCTAAGTCAAAGCATGAACTGACGATGCCTGGTGTGCATGGTCCCGTTTGGGTGTGCAACGCTAGCATGAAATGACAACTTGTTTCGACTGGATAGGCTGGCACATTATATATTGGCTTGGCATCAATCGCTTGCATTAACGCCTAGCGGTTCGCTCGTTTAGATTTCGGAGAAATCAACGACTATCGATTGTCGTTGAACACTCCGTAGTCAAAACGTGAAGCGAGATTTAAGTTGGCCCGCTGAACTCTCAAACCACCACACATAAGCAATTTGGTCAAGTTTCACGTGAAACCGATTAGCCAAACGAATAACAGATCGCAAACAGTCGGGAAATTGAAAGATCGAACTCGAGTTTCACGTGGAACCGTTTGCCATAAGTAAAACTTTTGAGTGTAGAACATTTGTCCCAAATGTTGCGCAGCAGGAGCTAAACTTACAATGCGAAGAATCAAGAAAGCCTAGGGCGATTAAGGCTCATGAACAGTTGAGGACAACTGTTCTACAATCTGACAAACCCAATTCCAAATTCTCTTATGAGTCAATTCTCATTAAAACAGACCATGGGTTTCATGGCGTTAACCGGTTTGGTACTCGGCATCTCTACGAGCTTCCCGGCTTTAGCGCACCTTTCGAGCTCGGTTCTCTTGGCGGTACTATTGATTGCCGCGGTGCTTGAACCTTGGATTCCCTTGTTTGAATACCAACTCTGCCTTCCAGATCACAGAATGGAATTCCTTTCCATACGCACAAGCAAATTGCACGGGGCCGCTCAAAGAATAGAAATAGTCGGATGGCTAATTTTCGCATTCGTTGTGATTACCTTTTCCGTAGCTAGGCAGGAGCTGTGGACAGCCTGGTTAAGCGATATTCAGTTTGGATTCCTCCAGAATTTCTATTTTTGGTTGGTCAATTTGCTTTTGATTTCTTTGTTTGCCATTTTGATTTCCAAGCTCCTAAAACGGGTTGATAGAATCCGGCAGTCCGAGTCCCTTTTTCTTAGATGTTTGTTTCATTTTCAAATAAATGGCTGGGTCTTGGTTGGCTTGACGGGCCTAATGGTTAGCCTTCACCCTCGCGCAATCTAAATCCGTCGCTTGCAAGCAACATTCGATTGGCATTTGAGAATCT
>CAYMFZ010000593.1:0-3803 GCA_964389585.1 uncultured Pirellulaceae bacterium
GCTGTTAAGGATATGGGGATTTTGGGGTCTGGTTTGGGTTCTTACAAGGGTGTGCACCGACTTTATCGGACTGACGAAGAACGTACGATGTTTGTCTATGCGGAGAATCAGTACTTTCAATCGCTTGTGGAGGCTGGTTGGGTTGGCCTAATCGTGTTCTTGATCGCGTGGTTGCTCGCGTTTAGATACGTGTTGCTTTTACTTTTTGATGGGAGCTCACCTACGACGATCGCTGTTGGCACGATGGGAGCATTTTTGCTTATTTCCCAAGCCGTGGCATCCGTTTTCGATTTCGGTTTTTATATCCCGTCAAATATGTTGCTGCTTGCAATGTTGGTAGGGTTTTTGGGATACCACGCCCATTCACTCGCTGGACGGCTTAAGTCTCGATCGTGGCTTGAGTTCAAATGCCCAAACTATCTCGTTCAAGTTGCTGTGTTAATTCTGTTTGGTGGGACAACTATGGTAGCACTTGATCTGCATCGACGGGCTTCGCTTGATACCCTGATGCGACCAAGGGCGATTCATTTTGACCGCAACAATATGGATCTATCGACTACAGACAAACGAATTGCAAAATTGGCAAGTAAGATACACCGAACGCCAACGGTTGAGGCTCTCAATTACCTTGGCGAACTTTGGATGCACCGCTCTCGTTTGACTATGTTTGACTCTTTAGTCGCTGAGCCGGAAGTGCAAACGCTGTTGTCGTTGATGGGACCGGAAAAACAAGAAGAGCAGTTTGAGCGTTACTGGGCCGTAACAGATATCTTGCGATTGCAAGAAAACGCCTACTACTTGCGGAAAGAGAGATCCAAGTATGAGGCTCAACGATTCCTCCAAAGCCCGCCAATAAAAGACAATTTGCATTCGGCTAAGAGCTACTTCATTCACAGTCGTCGCACTTCGCCATTGCAGCCAATCGTGCATTTGCGAATCGGCGAGATTCGTAGCGTGGTAGATGGTATCCGAGATGGTGATGTCGACATTGAGAGGGCATTACAATTAGCACCGAGCAATCCTTCCTTTCGACAGGTCGCAGGTGTCTATTACTTGCAATCCGGCAACGCTGAAAAGTCAGTGCCCCATTTCCGACGCTATCTCGAACTTCGGCCGCTCTTCTATCGCAATTTGATGAAGCTAATTTCTGGAGGCACGTCGCGTCACATGGAAAGAGTTGATGACGAAACCATGGCCAAGATTATTCCAGATAACGGAATTATGTTGCATGAATATGTCGTCAACTACATGGATCCTAATTCACCGTTACGTTCCCAGTTTCTCGAACGCGCTCTTAAGTCGATCGAAAAAGCAGAACACAGCCGTCGAGAATTCGACGTGTTAACCGGCGATATTCGGTTTGAACAGGGCGATATCGCTGGAGCAATAGAAGAGTACGATCGCGCGATGACCAGCCAGCCAAATGATCCCGAAACACGATACAAACGCGCGAAATTGCTCGTCGAGCTGGGGCGTTTGGACCAGGCACTTAAAGATGCTGAGCATTTGGAGCAACATTCTGATGGGGACGCGACTTATACTAAGTTCTTAAAGTCAATTCGGTCCCAGATTCGCAAAAGGGATCGAGGTGATTGAATGCTTTCCTTGATTGTCCAAACTCACCCCTGCTAAAAGCTCAATCAGCAACAGTTTCTGCTAAATTGATGCACGTGGAGTTCAAAAGCCAAAGCCAATGATCGTCGTAATTCTAGCCTTGATTGTCTCGACAACCGCTGCACTCGTTTGCATGCCGTTGCTCGCAAAACTTGCGCGCCGAGTGGGGTTGGTCGATGTTCCTGATGACAAGCGAAAACTGCATACCACTGCGATTCCAATGGTTGGTGGAATTGCCACATTCCTTATTGTTTCAATTGTGTCACCAATCGCGATCTGGTTAGGCATCAAGTACCAACCTTTTCTCATCTCTTTGGGTAATGACCTGCTTGGTTGGTTGCCAATCGACTTTGAACGTCGAACCATTCGGATGCATCCGGATGATTTTCGAGAGCTGCCAGGCTTGTTGATTGGCAGCGCAATTTTGGTGCTCGTTGGAATTCTGGATGACCGATTCGGAATTCGAGGGCGACAAAAACTCTTGGGCCAATTCATTGCCGTAACTGCCTTGATCATTTTCGGCTATCACTTTGACGAAGTGACGATTGCAAATTTTACGATCAAGTTCGATGTCTTTTCAGTGCTATTCGTTTATGCTTGGGTGATTGCTGCGATCAACTCCGTCAATCTTTTGGATGGTGCTGATGGGATTGCAGGAACCATTGGGATCGTTATGAGTTTGGCGCTGGGAGTCATGGCGGTTCACCAAGGGATGATGGTGACGGCAATTATTTCCGTTTCTCTGGCTGGTGCACTCCTTGGATTCTTGAAGTACAACTTTCCGCCCGCCAAGGTTTATCTTGGTGATACGGGAAGCATGTTGATCGGATTTATTTTGAGCGCCCTCGCGATCCGATGTACGTTTAAGCAAAACTCAGCTTATGCGTTTTTTGCGCCAATCGCCCTGCTGGCAATTCCCTTCATTGACACAGCCGCAGCAATCATTCGGCGTCGATTGACGGGGCGAAGTATCTTTGCCGTGGACCGTGGTCATTTGCATCACTCTCTCATGAAGCGGGGATACAGTCCGAGAGTCAGCCTATTGTGGGTGGCGCTATTGTGTACAACAACGGCGGCCGGAGGCGTTTTGGCACTTCTTAATCAACAAGCTGAATATGCTTTAGTCTCGATCATTATCGTCATCTTTGTGATGATCGGTTGCAAGATTTTTGGTGTCGCTGAGTATCAACTGATCTCTCGAAAAGCGAGATCGGTCGCCGGCTCATTCTTTCACAAGGCACTTGGGAACCAGCCTGAAATTCTTCAAGGCTCCGTTCATGTTCAAGGCCATCGTGATTGGCAAGAGGTTTGGGAAAGGCTGTGCGGATTCGCTGACACGCACGATGTATTGGAACTGACTCTCGGCCTCAACGCGCCTTGGATGCATGAGTCCTTTCATGCAACTCGAAAGCGATCCGACGTTCCGCGTGGAGGAAATCACGAATGGTATTCGCAGATTCCATTAATTGCCGGTGGAAAATTGTTTGGTCGAATTGAAATCATCGGTGCTGGCAACGAAGCCAATTCGCACCACGAAATCATAAATGCTGTATTAGAGTTGACGGGGGAAATAGAACTCTCTTTGGCAGAGCCCAAACGTGACTCAGCCGTTTACAGAGTCGTTCCTGAAAATCCAGATGAACCAAGTGGTGCGTCTTTGATTGACCAAGCCAACGACGAAGCAAACGGTCGCGACAAACTGGATGATTCAGATGTCTCCGAGCCGACTGCTAAAACTTAAGTGATGAATTGCAGTCGTCAGGCTTCGAATTCTCTTCTCACGGCGGCATTGGAATCGACCTTGGTTCGGTTGACTCCAAATTCTACAATGGGCAGCAATCTTCGAGATTCGAAAGTTGAGCACTGGAGTCATGCATGTCACCACTTACTTTCTTTGTCACATCCTGTAATTCTTGTCGAAAAAAGAACCAATTCGAAATTGGATGTATGGGTAGAACGGTTCAGTGCCGATTTTGTGGCTGCGGTTTTTCGGCCGTTAGTGTCGACAGTACTTCTGCGGCGTTAGACGACCCACTTCACTACTGGATCCACTTTACTGAGCATCCGTTAGCCGCTGAAGAACCTCCTTGTGATGCCAAGGACCTAGGCCGGACGCCACGTTAGATTTGCTTCAAACGAAGTCTGGGTAGGCTTTCAACTGTTTAAGTGAGATTTTTTGCAAAGTTTTA
>CAYMFZ010000594.1:0-3801 GCA_964389585.1 uncultured Pirellulaceae bacterium
TATCGTCACGATCGCAACGCCAGTTCTTATTAAAAACAAGTTGTTGATCGCCGAATATTACAAAGGCGCGATGATGCTCGAAGTCGGCACCAACCCGCCCAGCGTCAAGGAAATTTGGCGCAACATCAAGACAGATCCGAAGCTTGAGAAGTCGATGAACTCAATGATGGCAACACCGGTCGTCAAAGATGGATTCGCGTATGGAGTCGCTTACAATGGTAAAGGCGCAGGCGTTTTACGATGCATCAGTCTCGAAACCGGCGAAATGAAGTGGACCGACGATATGTGGATGGGTGGCGACAAGCCATTAATGTTCTCGAATGGATTCATCACTGAAAACGAAGACAAATATTTCATCTTCAATGACATCGGTGAGTTAATGATTGGCAAATTTTCTCCTGATGGATTTGATGAACTCGATCGTGCAAAATTGGTGGAACCAACTTCGGGCGCACGCGGACGCAGAGTCGTTTGGTCTCATCCCGCTTATTCCAGCGGCAAAGTTGTCGTTCGAAACGACGAAGAGATTATCTGCGTCGATTTGAAGAAGCATTGATACGCAGCTCGAATTGCATCTTCCAATCGTTAACTTAGGAGAAATATTGACGCAGTCGTTTACTTGCCCGAGTTGCGGAAAAGTGTTTCGCAATATTGAACCCGAAACGCTTGGTCGTAAAGCGCGCTGTGGTTGTGGTACAGTTTTTCGATTGGGAAAAAAGTCTGACAAGCAAGATCCTGCGGACCTGATGGACGTGGATCTTTTGGGCGAGGACATGTTGGGTAGCGAAATGGCCCATTCGAATCCGGTTCCCATTCAGTCAGAACCAACAAAGCGAAAGAGAGCTTCTTCGCGTCGGTCCAAAACGAACACGGGCGCAAGCTCAAGCGGCAAGAATTCTGATTCCCGCAAGAATTCGGCTGCCAAGTCAAAGCGACGAAAACCAAACAAATCGCGAACGAAATCGCAGGTCGCTCTGCCGCCAAGTGATACAGAGGAACAAGGAAACCCGATACTTGAACCGATTCCTGATCCCCCTGTTCCGCAAGTTTCATTGACGGTCCAAACAACAGAGCCCAGATCGCGCCCCCCCAGGCAGCAAGAGCCAATTTTCGATCAAACTTATGGCGATCTGGATGACATTTTGGAGGGTGCGGGAGACGCTAAGCCTGTGGTGGTTCGTCCGCGACCGGAACCAGAGGTCGATTCATCAACTAAGAAAATGAACGGGCAAACAGAATCCAAATTAGCCAACTCCAAATCAATCACCTCCAAACTAACCGCCTCAACGATTGGATTCTTGGCTGCATTATTGTCCGCGACTTTGGCGTTTTGGTTTGGGCTGTTTGTGGCTAGCTCGCGGTTTCAAATCATCAATTGGTTGCTATTAGATAGATTCTCTGTCCACCTTCACTCGGTCTATCACGCCATTTTTGGTGAATCAGAAATATCAAGTGGTTACGCGCTCCTGTTCCAGTCAGTCGGTTGGATTCTATGGAGTCTCGCATTCGCGATGATCTTGATCGCGGTTGGGCAATTCGTGAATGCCTTTTTCAAATTGATAACCCAAAGACAGGTTGTACCATGGACCGACGGATTGGCGGCGGCCTCAGGCGTGGCTGTTGTGTTCTTGTTGTTGGGAATTGTGTTTTGCCAATCGTCATTTGCAAAACAAGAACATCGGACACTCGATGCTTACGAACAGCCAGTGGTTGAAGAGGGAGAGCATCTTGCGAACGTGACTCGAATTCGCGAAGTCATTGATCAACGCGATCGTTCGTTTACGACAACGATGTTGGTCGCATGTTCAGTACCCATGCTGGTTTTCATTTTTTCGATGGTTCGGTTGTTCACGAAGAACTTGGAAAAAAAGCCACTCGCATCAACAGTGTAGAACGGTTGTCCTCAACCGTTCCGCGTCAGTTGCAATCCAAATGATTGGTTGATTGATGCTCGATCAAAGACGATTCTTCGCAAACCAAAAGTCAGCGTTATTCTTCAATTGATTCCTTTGCGCGGAACAGTTGAGGACAACTGTTCTACAGACGAAACTTAGGAAAAGAATTTTCCGAGGCCGCTTTTTGCCTGAATTGCAAACTGTTCACGTAGAGCTTGGCTTTCGTAATTGCCTACTCGCGGTTGGTTGGGACGTGGTCCTGGTGCTCTAATGATTTTGGCAAGCTCGCCATGATCCAGCCAAGCCAGTTTGCAGGCATTGCAAGTGTTCAGCACAACATTGCCGGGGCCATAGTACGGATGCGAATCCATCTTCTCCAAACAAGCCGGGCAGTTGTCGAACTTGTCCAGCTCCGCAGGATCAATCGGAAAAGGTTTGTCGTCAGCGCCTTTGTATTCACTGCGTAAGTCGTTGATCAGCAAGCCAAGTGATTGGCTCGGCATGACGAATCCGCGGCAGTTATTGCAAAAGCAAACCTGCATGCTCGATTGTATCAATCCAACCTCAAGTGGCAAAACACATTTTGGACATTGGAAGTTGGTGTCTTTGCCTTGCGGGAAAATTGGGATTTCCGAGACTTGGATGCTCGTCGGGAATTCAAATGTATTGCACGACTGGCAATGGTGATGCGTTTGCCCATAAACTTGGGCCATTGAGTTGTTACAGCTTTGGCAATTCATCGTGAGTCTCAACAGTGGGAAGTTGTGCTTCCCAAGTTTAGGTCACGATCAACGCAATGATGAACTCATAAAATCCGAGTAATCGGCGCATGCGGACGCTGCAAAGGGCAAGATCATTGCCCGTACATTCAAGCTTCTCCAATGCTTCCAGGACTAAACCTTGAGATCAGGCGAAGTTAGTCCCAAGTCATTCACCCCGTGGAAATCTTTGATCACTTCCCAAGTCTCTTCCGGAGTTTCGGTGTACTGGAAAAGATCAAGATGGCTGTCCTGGATCACGCCTTCATCCGCGAGGAATTGGAAATCAATAATTCCGTCCCAATACTCTTTACTGTAAAGAATGATCGGAATCTCTTGCATGCGACCCGTCTGTCGCAGCGTCAACGTCGTAAACAATTCGTCGAGTGTTCCGAATCCGCCCGGGAAACAGATCAATGCCTTTGCGCGAAGCAAGAAGTGCATCTTGCGAATCGCGAAGTAATTGAATTGAAAACACATACCTGGCGTGATGTACGAGTTTGGCGTCTGCTCAAACGGAAGTGTGATGTTGAGGGCCATCGACTTGCCGCCAGCTTCATAAGCACCTCGGTTGGCGGCTTCCATAATGCCAGGTCCACCACCCGTTTTGATGATGAATTCACCGTCGCGAAATTGCTTATTGAAATCGGTGACGATCCCCGCGAACTTTCGGCACTCTTCGTAGTAGCGAACTTTGTTTTGAAAACGCTCGGCTCGAATCATGGCACGCTTTGACTCGTGAGCCTCCGGATCTTTGGCGACCATCGCTTTGGCTTCTTCCATCATCTTGTCCGCGTCGTCTTGCGGAATGACTTGGGTTCCACCAAACACAACCACGGTCGACTTGATGCCAAGTGCATCCAGAAACATCTCAGGCTTCAAAAGTTCCAATTCCAGACGCAGGGGACGAAGGTCTTCGCCACGAATAAAATCTTGGTCCATATAGGCAAGCCGATAGCTTGGGTGCTCCATGATCGCCTTCAACCGCGCATCGATATCTTCTTTCTCGCCCACAAAATTTCCTTTCAACGTCGTGTGTTAGCCATCGTTGGAACGGTCGCCAAGCATTCTCAAACCCAGTCAACCTTTCAAGCAGCCCAATCTAAGTCACTTATCAAAGTAACTCACGGCCAAATGTTTGTTTTCCG
>CAYMFZ010000595.1:0-3799 GCA_964389585.1 uncultured Pirellulaceae bacterium
ATGTTACGGCTTTCGGTTCCCAAAGAAGCAGTCATCGACGATTTAAAAATCTATTCGATCGGGGCTTAAGCGTTTGCATCGCAACGGGTTTCTGTCGCAACGGGTTTTTAACAAGATCGCTCATCTATCACCGCCAATTTTTCTGGCCATCCGTTTGAAAGAGCTGCAATGTTTAAGTGTTACTCACCCTTGATTCGATTTGCTCCGTCAGTCGCGATGGTACTGGCCAGTATCTGGATGTTTGCCTCGCCATTAAAGGCAGAAGTTGGCAGTTTTGGATCGGCAATAGGTCCCATAAGCAAATCCAACAACAAACCCAATATTGTCTTGATCTTGTGCGACGATCTTGGTTACGGCGACGTGCAATGCCTCAATCCGGAACATGGCAAGATCAAGACGCCACGAATTGATGGCTTGGCCAGTCAAGGTCTCAGGTTTACCGACGCGCATTCGGGCTCATCTGTTTGCACCCCCACGCGTTACGGGCTGCTCACCGGCAGGTACAGTTGGCGCACTCATTTGCAAAAGGGAGTCGCCGTTGGGTTTGGGCCTTGTCTGATCGCGAAAGATCGTCCCACGATTGGAAGCTTTCTCCAGTCACAGGGGTATCACACTGGAATCATTGGGAAATGGCATTTGAACATGCGATTCATGGATCCCACGACGAACCAAGAGTTGGCTGGCAAGCCAAATGGTTTCACAGCTCCTGTTGGCGCGACTTCTCCCGATGGACCGGTCAATCGCGGGTTTGACTATTTCTATGGTTGCCACCACGCTCGCAGCATGAAAGCCATTATCGAACAAGATCGATGCACGAAACACGACGACGAAATTAATTTTCTACCCGAGCTAGGTCGGAAGTGCGTCAAGTTTATTGAGCGGCGTGCGGGTAAAGCTAAACCCTTTTTTCTATATGTGCCACTCGGATCGCCACACACGCCGATCTTGCCAACGGCTGAGTGGAAAGGCAAAAGCGGATTGGGGTCTTATGCAGATTTTGTCATGCAGACTGACGACGTCATTGGTCAGCTTCTTGACGCTTTGGACAAGCATCAGCTCTCCGAAAATACAATCGTTCTTTTTTCCAGCGACAACGGTTGTTCTCGTGTCGTTAAAATTCCCAAACTTGCTGCCCAGGGACATCTCGTAAGTGCCGGGATGCGCGGATCGAAAGCGGACATTTGGGAGGGAGGGCACCGAGTGCCTTTGATTGTTCGCTGGCCTGGGAAAATTGAACCGAACTCAAAAAGTGATCAGCTCGTTTGCCTCGTGGACATGTTTGCGACCGTTGCCGATTTGCTGAATGTCTCGACGCCAGATGGAAGCTGTGAAGACAGCGTCAGCTTCTTGCCTGCGTTTTCTGATGAAGCGATCCCTGCAACGCGTTCAGGACTTATCCATCATTCGTCCAACGGATGTTTTGCTTATCGAGTTGGTCCCTGGAAGCTAATTCTTGCCCGTGGGTCAGGCGGATGGACGGCTCCCAACGAAGCCGCTGCCAAGAAAAAAGGAAACTTGCCTGAGGGACAGCTTTATAATTTAGAGGACGACATTGCTGAAAAAAGTAACCGTTACCGGGATCAGCCAGAAATCGTCGAGAGGATGCTGACGTTGTTGACGGAGGATGTATTCTCTGGACGTAGCACTGACGGATCACCAAGCGCTAACGATCCGGCGGCAAAAATTGAGCTGTGGAAATCAGGGCGAGACTCGAAATAGTATTTCAAATTAGTCTTGTTGGAAGACTTGTGAGTGGCGATCCTGCTTGGTTCGTCGATAGATTTTTTGACAAAATTTTTTGACAAATAAACGGAGTCCGAAAACTAGCGTTTTGTATTGATGAATCAAGATTTTGGAATTTAAGAAACAGCAAGCTTGGAAGACGCAAGCTTTGAATCACTATCTTCCCCAGCGAAAATTCCCATGCGCAGAGTCTGCGCGAACGCGAGATGACGAGTTCTTCATTCGGGAATTTCAATAAGCTACGCGGAATCAACATAAAACTCTATTGATTCAATTGCGGATTGCCGTTCTCTATCTTTATCGACTCGCTTAAACTTCTTGGGTCGAGGATAGGTCTTACTCAATGAGATAAAGTGCGGATTCTCATGCGATCTTCCATGACTTTCAGGTTTTGCCAGAGATTTTCAAAAATTCGGTGAATGGAATGAAGACGAACCGACTTTTGCTTGCACAAGTTAGCGACGACTTGGACTCTGAAGAATGGATTGAGGTTGTTCGCGGCTATCAACCGCTGATCAATAAGTGGGTTATGCGATTCGATAGTGCTCGCAATGAAGTCGCCGACATCACGCAAGACGTCTTGATCACGGTTGTGCGAGAACTTCCCAAGTTTGAACACAACGGCAGAACCGGCGCGTTTCGAAATTGGTTACGAACGATCACGATCAATAAGATTAGGGCGAACTGGAAAAAGAAGAACAGACTCCCGATTGCTCAAGGGCAAGAAATGGAGCAAGTGCTTAATCAATTTGCCGATCCCAAAGGAGAACTTGCCGAGCGTTGGAATCAGGAACATGATCACCATCTTTTTGGTCAACTGCTTGAGAAGGTCCGTTCTGAATTCAATTCAAAAACGATGGAAGTTTTTCAACGATTTGTTCTTGATGGTGAAGACTCAAAGTCAATTGCGGCGGATATGGGAATTTCAGCCAATCAAATCTACAAGTTCAAGCATCGCGTCATTGAGCGTATGAAGCTTGAGTCGCAGACGCTGTTGTCAGTTGGATTCGATTTGGTAATCGATCCCGTCATGGAACAATTGGATCACAAGAAGATTGCATAGCTTCGAAGCTATTTTGTTTCTACGATGAATCAATGTGGCGCTCGATAGATTTCGGAGAAATCAACGACTATCGATAGTCGCTGAACATTGATAGTCGCTGAACGCTCCGCGGTCATAGCGTGAAGTCCTACGGAGCCGCAACAGGCTTTGAAGCAACTCTGCCTTGATGGCTCTACCTTGGAATCGCATTCATTTTGGGGATGGCTCAATTTTGGAAGCACTCCCCGGGAGGCGCAGTATGCAATGAGCATATTTTTGTTGGACGACAAGAAGATTGCTAAGCCTGTTTTGTATGTGCGATGCACTAATTTCGTGCACGATAGATTTCGGAGAAATCAACGACTATCGATAGTCGCTGAACATTGATAGTCGCTGAACGCTCCGCGGTCATAGCGTGAAGTCCTACGGAGCCGCAACAGGCTTTTGAAGTAACTCTGCCTTGATGGCTCTACCTTCGAATCGTATTCATTTTGAAAAGGTTGTCATCGATCAAGTGGCTTCGTCGCCCGCGTTGCGATAAACAAATTAATTAAAGAGCTAAGCTTGTCGCTGCCGCCCCAGCCGTCTTCGTAGAAACCTGTCAGCGAGAATCCGGCTTCTATTTGCTGGCCTAATAGATTTTCGAGCGAATGCCCAAATTCCAATGGGCGGTCAGGGCCAATTAACTTCTCTCGCTCTTCTGCTGGCAAATCAAAGTCACAATAAGGAATGCAGTGGCGGACTTCGAACTCGTCTCGATCCATTTTCGCGGCGTCGAAAAGGTAGTAGATCGGATTGATGAAGCCAACGATGAGCGAACCGCCTGGTTTGAGAACTCGAAACGACTCGTTCCAAATTTCTTTGACCGTGGGGCAAAAGCAAGTCGCGCAGGGACTGACGATTAAATCGAACTGACCTTCGTTGAACTTGGAAAGGTCTCGCATGTCGCCGCATTTTGTTTCGATCGACAGCCCTTCACGTTCAGCGATTTGCTTGTCTAGCAATATTTGCTGC
>CAYMFZ010000596.1:0-2529 GCA_964389585.1 uncultured Pirellulaceae bacterium
AAGCAATGAAGCTTAAAGAATTGGCCATTGATGGCTTTGGAACCCACCGCAATCTGCAACTTCGTCCCTTCAACGATGGACTGACCATCGTCTATGGCGAAAACGGCGCCGGAAAATCAACAATCCGTGAATTCGTTCGTGGAACACTTTTCAATTTCGCAACGTCTTCAACGATTCCAAATAGCCGCCCTCTCTCGGCTGGTCGAATCAACGTGACTCAAGGAGCGAACGAATACCAACTTAGCCGCGACGTTCAGTTGAATTCTGAGATTGACATTCGAGCCTTGAATTCATCGCTCAATTCTGCCACGACTCCCAACTCGATTCAGCAGTTGGCTGGCGGTTTGAATCCGGAACTCTACGACACAGTTTTTAATGTCAGCCTAAAAGACACGCCGACCAATGTTTTTCGAATGGCGTCGGTTTTGCAGAACCAGTTGGGAGTGCCGAGTGGTCCCGAAGCCGCTGGCGATGAATCAGCTTATTTGAACTGGCAACGCGAGTCGAAAATTCGTCAGGAAAAGCTTGAGTCACTTCGCGTTCGACTCGATTCGTTGACTCGCGAACGAAATGGATATGCGAGCCAAATTGAAACGGCGAAGTCAACTCGTCAAAGTCAATTGGCTGCAATCGAACACCAAATTGCCACCGTTGGCGCTCAACTCAACGAGCTTAATGGTTCGATGTACCAGCGTCAGCTAACCGAGATCGATGCCGAAATCGCCAGTTTGCGAACGTTGATTGAAACACCAGTGCCAACCACAACTCTCGCACCCCAGGCTCCATCAATCGGGCTTCACGCGAGCTTGTATCAGCGACTCGACGAACTGGACAATCAACTTCGACGTTGGAGACACGTTCAGTCCGACATTCAAAATCAGCGCGTTCGGCTTCGCGATGAGATGTTGATTTGGAATGAATTGACACTTGATTCGGACGAGCATCCTTACCACAACGCGCGGGCGATTCTTGTTGCGTTGGAAAGCAAAGTCGATGAGGCGGAACGCAACGCTAACCATTGGGGAGATGCGAGTGCGTCGCGACTCGACACGACGCAACTTGCGGCATCACTAAGCCAATTGTGCCAAAGTATGCGAGACGATCTTTATGGTTTGTGCAACGAATTGGCACAGCAATACAAGCATATTCGGCACAAGTCCGCGGCTGCCGAGCTCAAGCAGCTTCGCCGTTGCTACACGGAGATGGGCGAGAACATTGAGCGGCTGATTCAGCGTCGTGATACCGTGATTCGCGATTTGCGAGAGTTTGATCCGGCTGGTGCGGACGCGATCATTCGCTCTGACAGCAAGTTCTGCGAATGTGCCCATCATGCAGGATACTTGGAAGCTCGACGACGGTTTGTCGGCGAAGTATCCACTAATGTACCGGCACAGATCGTTCAGCCAGTCGTTCCAAGTTACCATCTCGAACGTGAACGTCTTGCAAGTTTAGAGCGGCAAAGAGTCGAAGTCGCTGGGTTGGCGTCGAAATGGGAACTAGAGCGAAATCAAATTCATCAGCGACATGCTGACCTTGTTCGCCAGCGTGACCAACTGTTGGGAGAAGTTAGCTTTAACGAGTTCAATCTTAAGATTCAGGCGTTGAATACCGAGATTCAGACGTTGACGAATGAACTTAATGCGCTGGTTCGATTGGTCGAACAGGATTCGAGCTTTGTGGGTGCTGAGCCGAATCGTTTGTTGAAGCGTGCTGCGGGTTTGTTGTCGCGAATCAGTGACGGCGATTTGACTCAAGTCTTTCTCAGCGAACCATTCATTTCAACTCAAAACGAAACCACGATTGAGCTTCAGGTTCGGGATCGGCACGGCAAAGTGCTTAATGTGTCTGCCGTCGATGCGGGGCTTCAAGATCAAGTCTATCTGTGTTTGATGTTGGCAGCCAAGGAAACACTGGCTCAAACGGGCGTTGAAGTTCCGACGTTGATTGATGATGCGTTCAGCCGAATTCCTGCCGACCGCGCGACGTCGACGTTAACTGTGATGAATGAGTTTGCGGCTTTGGGGAATCAACTGATCGCGTTCACGCAACATCGTTACCTCTCGGAACGAGTTCCGGGAATTCCGCTGTTGGAAATTCCGATGGCCAGTGTCACGAATTACGCACCGGTTCCAACCGTCGCACCAGCCTTTCCTGTCCAATCACCACCGGCTCAGTATTCGCCACATGAAGCCTATGTGAACAGCACGCTTCCGCGACCTTATCCGCTTTCGAAGTATCCGCGAACCAATTCCGATTACGCCGCCGAGGATCGAAATTACACGGTCGCTTATCCATTCCCGAATACCGGTGTCCAGCATGGGCCAGATTACCTTGATCCTTCGTTGCTTGTTTCAGCAAAGCTCGGCTCGCAGTCGCAACTGGGAAGACAAAACGTGTCCGCGATCTCGGTCGATTCAGTTGGCGATCGCCTGGGATATGCTGCGGGAATCAATCTGGAATCACGTTTAGACAAAGTCGGTTTTTTCGAGTCGCCACAATTGAGGACTTTCCATTCAAACGGAATTGAAA
>CAYMFZ010000596.1:2539-3799 GCA_964389585.1 uncultured Pirellulaceae bacterium
ATCGATTCCAGCCCTTTGTCCGTGATTGAATTTATTGAAAGCGTCAATGATTTGTTGAGTCTCGATTGGGAATCGGATGAGACGCTCGGGTTTCACCCAGATCAAGTTGACCGTTGGCAATCACAATTGTGGTTGATGATCAACCTACCTGGAATGCGAATCAATGATGCCCGCGTCTTGGTCGCTTGCGGCGTGACCGAGCCTGAGCAGTTGGATACTTCGCATCCTCAGCAAATCTTGGAACGCGTTGAACGCTTCTTTGCGACCAGTGAAGGCCGACGATTTTCCGGAACCACGGAAGTGATCTCAATTGATCGAATCAATGGCTGGTATCGTTCGCTCGATGCAACAAGATCTCGCTGGCAGAATCGACGTCGGTCAAGTTTCCGTCGTCGCAATCGTGAAAATGATCGTTCAGGCTATGAGCGTCAATCCTCACGATACGACGCCACCAGTCGAAATAGAAGCAACCGTGAACGGCAGCCGCGAGAATATCGAGAACGTGATCCTCGGCAATCGCGCGAGCGTTATGACCGCGAGCCTCGAACGCCACGCGAGTCTTTGAATCGTGAAAGAACGCCACGTGAATCTCGCGAGCCGCGAGTTGCCCGTCCACCTCGAATGAACACGCCGCGACCAGAACGCAAAGTCGTTCCACGAGTTGCTCCTGCGACGAAGCTGGTTGCGGAAAAGAAGACGACGAAAAAGACACAAGCTAAGTCAACAAAGAAGCTTAAGTTTTATCTCGATCTCAGTGATCACATTGAAGCCGCTCCGTCGATCGGTCCCAAGACTGCGGAACGGTTTGAAAAGATCGGCGTGATTACGGTGACGGACTTTTTGAAGCAGACGGCTGAGTCGATGGCGACGAAGATCAACTACAAGCGGATTACGGCAGACTTGATTCGCCAATGGCAGCACCAAGCCCGTTTGGTTTGCCGCATTCCAAATCTTCGCGGACATGATGCTCAACTGTTGGTCGCTTGCGGAGTGACCGAACCAGAAGAACTATCGACGATGCAGCCGAAGGCGTTGTTTGATGTGGTTGGGCCGTTTTCTGACACCAAAGAAGGCTTGAAGATCATTCGCAATGGCAAGAAACCTGACTTGGCCGAGATCACCGATTGGATTAGCTGGGCGGGAGATACGCGTTCGCTACAAGCGGCGTGAGTTTCAATGCGGAATGCGGAATGCGGAATGTGGAATGTGGAGTGTGGAATGTGGAGTGTGGAGTGTGGAGTGTGGAGTGTGGAGTGTGGA
>CAYMFZ010000597.1:0-2067 GCA_964389585.1 uncultured Pirellulaceae bacterium
ATGGAAATCTAAAATATTGAAAGGCATGCGTAAGTCCTTGGGTTTACGCATCGTTGTGGTTAGCCAGCTGTGGGTTGTGCTTGGTCATGGCAGGGATCGGGTTGTGGACTGGCGATGATCAAATCAGGAAAAATTTTCCGCAATGTAGCAGTAGTTGACTGGCGTGCTTGTTCTTGATCATTGCTCAAATCTTCAACCCAAACCTGTTCAATAGTGTGCAATTTTCGGATCTGTTCAATAATCTCGTTGGTTAGTGTGGAGCTACCAAATTTGTCACAATCAATTTCAATGGAGATCGGCGAGTATGCGAAATCCCTGCCTGCCCAATCGCTGATCCATTTCTTAAAACCTGTCGTCTCGTCAAGTGAGAGCTCGTGTCTTTTTCTGTTTTTGTTCCAACGAAGGTCGTTACTGTACCATACGGTGACACCAAAAACGGCGTTATCAGGTTGGTTGCCCAAACTCTTAAGTTTTTGAACATCTCGCATTTGATTGCGCGGAGATTCAAGCAATCCTGATCCAATGGCGATGAATCCAGCCACCATTGCGACCATTAGCAAGAGTGATCGAAGCCTTAATCGGAGTAAAGGTTTCATTTGTTTCACGAGCCTCTGATTGTCTTAGGCTTGATAGCGGCAAGGATCACCGAGCCAGAACGTTAAATCTAAACATTGAAAAGCACACGCTAATCCAGATTTGCGCGCATCGTAGTGTGATCCGCGATCGGATTAGTTCGCAGCTTTCGTTCTGGCGAGTGAATTTGAGGTCAAGTTCAATAGCAAGTATCCCTCACGGCAATGGATCAGCTAGTGATGTCATCTACATTTCGAGTCGACACAAGATACTCCGTCACTGATTCAGCTAAAAATTGCTCGTGAACCCAGCTATTCAGCTTTAGACCTGCCCCATCGCCAACTACTTCGTACTGCTACTGTTCACCGGAATATTCAAACCAGTCTTTTTACGCGGATGCAAGGCTTGCAACTGCCAGCGAGTGGGACGACCTTTTTGAGGCCGGGGACATGCAGTATGATTTCAACTCACTATTTAACCGTGAATTCAGGCCATCCGAAGCTTTCGAAACCGGGCCTCAAGTAACTCTTTCATCGGGCTCAAACTACGACCCCAGGGTGGCACAAGTTCTTGGTGCAAACGAAATCTGGAGCGACCCTGATGGAAACACCAGCAGCACTTCGACTCGCGACTTTTTGGAGTTCGGAAGCGGATTCGCTTTAATGAGTCACACTTCTGTAAACCCACCATTCTCGAGCGCGAGCTGGCTGATTGTTTCCGAGACAGCAGCCGTCCCAGAGCCAACATGCACGGGGCTCGCATTCATTGCGATGCTTTTTGGAAGTTTTAGAAGGCGTAGGTAGCCACTCAAAACTATTTAGCAACTGTAGGTCAAGCGGGAAAACGGCAATGATCACGTAGCCGCGACGACAATGTTGCAAGTGAAAAACAGACGCGCAAGTCCGGCGTTGCGTGCATCGTATTGTTATTCTGCGCCCGTTGACTCAAGTCCAATACTCAAGGTCGATATTAGCATATCTTTTGCAAGGAACACGACAATCGGAATACTGCTGAGGTGATATTTTCGCAATATGTCTGTTCGACGGGAAAGAGGACGTCTAAATTCGTTGGACTCGAGATCATCGCAGTTAGTTTCTGATGAGATAAGAAAATTTCCAAACTTCAATTCTCCGGAAAACGGATTGTGCGGCCCATGTCCATTCGTCCAGTTACGTGTGTCTCGGTAAAAGTCATTGAAAGCGAACGTTAGCTCAGCAACAAAGTTGCTGTCAGATTCTTGAAGCGCCTGAAGGCCGAGGTCATCCCACCAATAATAGGTTGCGAATTTCGCGCAATGAGTGCGATCAAATGTGCCAAGAATTCGTTCGAATTCCGGAATCGTTGACTTAGCCTGTTGATCAATAAATACAGATGCGGGGTCGAAGATCAGTTCTGCGCAGACACAACTGAGGGGCGACATGATGCGAATGTTGAAGGGTGTCAAAATTCAGTTCGCTTAAGCATGATAACGGCCGTGATCACCGAGCCGGAACG
>CAYMFZ010000597.1:2109-3789 GCA_964389585.1 uncultured Pirellulaceae bacterium
ATCACTTTGTTTTCCGGCGATTTAAGTCAGTTTTTGCGTGCTTCATTTTCTAGTTTGGCTTTTTCCTCTGGATCCCCTGCTGGGTGATGCAAATGAAAGTAGTCACCGTTAGTAAGGAAATGCCATATGCCATTGGCGTCTCGGAAGCACGCGACAGTATTCCATATAAGCAATTTTCCATATTTGAATCTTTTGTCGGTCGACTTTCGGTATTCATCCTTGAACTTTATCGAGCACTCAATTTCAGGAACACCAACTCCTTGAGCCCAGGGGACGGTAGATGTGATCTGTATGTCTTCGCGTTTCAAAAAGCCAATCAAGTACTGGCTGACCTGCTTTTTGGTTTTCCAAGTTTCGGTGTCAAAGTAACGTATGCTGGCGGATTCAAATTTTCCTGCAAAGACATCTCCCCACAGCAACGGTTTAGTCAGCCGTTCCCTGTTCTGTAGTTGAGCGGCGATCGGAATACCTGATTCTGGTTTATCATCAAATGTGGTATTGATTTCGTCAGTGCAAACGAAACTCAGAATGAAAGCAACACTGCAGCCAGCGAAAAAAAACTTCATCGAAATTTCCCAATAAGTTCAAGTAGCGGTAAATGTTATGGGCAACAACGGTGCTACTGAGCCCAGCGTTACAACCCAAGGTGCGGTCGACATGTCAAGTGTCAAGCCGGATAACGGCCGTGATCACCGAGCCGGAACGGAAATCATGCAAGCAGAAAAAAACACGCGCAAGTCCGGCTTCGTGTGCATCACATTGTTATGCGGCGGATCCCGTTCTCAAGGCCTCCATCCGGTGGTATTGCCAATTACTTTTTCTTTCTCGTCTGAGGTTTTTAAGCGCCACAGTTTTTGATTATTGTTCTCATTTTCACGCGGAAGTGATCCTAGGCCACTGAATCCCATTCTGATTTCCGCAACAAGTCTGCATAGGCGAAGAGCTCCTTCTCCATCCTTTCGCTAAATCGAATCGCGTCTATTGTCTTGGTAGCCGGCGTGTAGAGTTTTCGGCCACCTTTCCGTGTTATTTTCCATCCATTTTTCGTTTCCCCTTGGTGCAGAATTCCACACTTGACATTGCTGTAGAATTCCCCTCCAAGAGAGGCTAGTTCTGAGAAATTTGAGGAATCAAGAAAAAACGTTTTGAATGCATTGATGTTGGGGCTTTCAGTGGTAGCCCATCCGTTTTAAATGATTGGATTGTCTCTATGAGAAGGCAGTAGCTCGCCATCATAGAAAATCCATTTTTGTATTGCTCTGCGTATTCTGCTCCCTCGTACCTGTGGGGAATGGTGTATCGACTGGACAGACGGTTGTAGACAAACTGAGCGAGGGCATCCTTATCCTGTTTAGCAATCATCTTCTCGTAGTCGGAAATGGTTACAGTTCTGATCTTCGATGAGTCGCTGTCAAAAAATCTGGCTAGTTCGATTTTGTTCATTTGCTGGTTGTTTATCTTTCAAGAGTTGAGTCGCATAACTTATTTACTTATCCCCAACTTAGTTGGGGGTAACGCGATAATATGGTGGTTAATTGCAACTCGCTGAATTTATCTCCAACTCGCGAAGACGTCAAACTTGAAAAGTTGCTTCTCTCTTTTGTAAGCTTATTGCATTGTTAGATTTTGGTGATTTCAGTTCTGGCACGATTTTCTTGCCGATTAATCACTTGCTGAAAA
>CAYMFZ010000598.1:0-3778 GCA_964389585.1 uncultured Pirellulaceae bacterium
TCTGCGAGTCTTTGCGGCCTCCGCGAGCTCTGCGTTAAAATCGACGAGCTAAAATCGAAACGGTTTTAGTAAAGGAATTCGATTTTCAAGCCAAAATCTCTACGACGCCTTGAAGCCCTTCAGCAGGATCGTGCTTTGGCCAGTACTCGAGTCCGATGTAACCCTCGTAGCCTGTTCGCTTGATCGCGGCGAAGACTTCTTGATAGTTGATTTCGCCTGAACTCAATTCGTTGCGGCCTGGATGTCCGGCGGCGTGAAAGTGACCGATCTTTTCGATGTTCGAAGTGATATTGGGAATCAAGTTACCTTCGCTGATTTGCTGATGGTAAATATCAAACACGACTTTGATGTTCGGACTGCCGACTTTGTTGACGATCTCAAACGCCTCGTCACTTGTGATCAGATAATAGCCGGGATGATCGACTTTCTCGTTCAGCGGTTCGATGACCAAAGTGATTCCAGCCTTCTCAAGCATCGGAGCGGCGGCTCTTAATCCGTCCACCAACGATTCATGTTGGGCAACTCTGTCAGAGTCTTGCATCAAATCGCCGACCTGCGAGACCAACGTTTTGCAATCAAAACGCTTTGCCGCTTCGATGGATTCGGCAAGCCCTGCCAAATAGGCGTCGCGCTGTGCCCGATCGACCAGGCTAATGAACTTCGTACAACAGGCCGCGATCGTCATTTGAAAGCGATCGCGAGCGGCGATCGCTTCGTCAAGATCCTTCTCCCACCAACACCAAAATTCAAATGCGGAAATTCCGCAATCGCTGACGACTTGGAGCGCATCATTGATCGGAACGCCTTCAAAAACAGCATCGATGCAAACGGAAAGATTCGAAGTTCTCAACTTAGTCATTCATTACTCATTTACATCGCAAAGAAAACATAAACGCCGATTGCGAACGCGATAAGCGCGACTCCAACGACGGGAGCGGGTTTCCACGGCGTTAGATCAACCAATTTTGCATCTTTTTGCATGTACGGTTTGTCCCGTTTCATGCCAACTGACCCCAGCACCAATTGAAGTACGATCAGGAATACGAACACTGCGCCCATGTAGTGAAATCCCAATCCGAAGATGCTTTTCAACCAGCCGTCAACTGCAGGAGCGACTTCGGTGGCCTCCGCGCCGCCTGGAAAAAACGTTCCAACCACCATCAAAACCAATCCGACAATGAGCGTGATCATCGCCGATTTTCCGTCGACGTATCGATTGAACATTCCGACCATGATGATGGCGAGCAAAGGAATGAAGTAAACGCCGTTGAGTGTTTGAAAGAATCCAAAGATCGCTTCGCGGCCATAAAAAATATTTGGAGCCGCGACGACGGCGAATAAGGCAACGACAAAACTACAAATCTGCCCCGAGCGAACAACCGCTTTCGTCGATGCGTTCGGGTTGAGGTATTGCTTGTAAACGTCAAGCGAAAACAAAGTCGCGGCGGAGTTCAAAACTGAATTGAACGTTGAAAGAATCGAACCAACGACGACGGCTGCAAAGAATCCAAGCAACCAATCCGGCAACACACGGCTGACCAACGCGCCGTAAGCTCGATCAGCGACCCATTCACCATCGGCATTTTTACCGACCTCGCTAATCATTGTTTCGTCACCCGCGCCGAGTACAAGATAAGCCGCAACAATTCCGGGTAAGACCAAAACCAAGGGCGCGAGAATCTTGAAAAACGCCGCCATCAAAACGCCTTTTTGTCCCTCGGCGAGATTCTTGGCGCCAAATGTTCGTTGAATAATCTGCTGGTTGGTACACCAATAAAAAAAGTTCAACAACAGGACGCCCGTAAAGAGCGTTGGCCAGTGCGTGCCTTCATCGGATTTGCCCAACGATTGAAACGCGTCAGGGTCGGCGGCTTTGATCTTTTCAAATGCTCCCATGAATCCGCCTTCGTCACCCGCGACAACGCGAAGTGAAAAGAACGTGATCATTAGACCACCAATCAACAAACCAGCTCCGTTGAACGTATCGGAAACCGCGATCGCTTTCATTCCACCCCAAATTGCGTACGCACCACCGAGAACAGCGATCATGATGATGACGGCCCAGATCGTTTTCAATTCGGCGGCTTCTCGAATGGCATCGGTGATTGGAACATCGCCTGATGTGTCAAGAAAGCCAAGCATCGTTTCAAGCCCAAGCATTCCGTTGAGTCCACGTGCACCTAGAAACAAAACGAACGGGAGCAGGATCAACATGTAAGCGACGATAAAAATTCCGGCGGTCACTGCGCGAACAGAACGACCGTAACGTTCTTCAAGAAATTGAGGGATCGTTGCGATGCCGGACTTGAGATAGCGAGGCAGGAAAACCAAGGCCAAGACGACCAACGACAAACCGGCAACGACTTCCCAACACATGACTGAAAGTCCATCGTTGAACGAACCGGCATTGAGTCCAATCAACTGCTCGGTCGAGAGATTCGTCAGCAACAGCGAACCGGCAATGAAAATTCCCGTTAATGATCGCCCCGCAAGAAAGTAACCTTCGTCGGTATCAATGTTTGTTCCACGAACAAACCACCATGTCAAAACAGCAACAAGTGCGGTAAAGAAAATGAACGTTGCGATAGTCATGAAATAGTCACTTCAGGTGAAAATATTTTGAGGTCAGTCGGCATGGCTTAATGCTCAATAAATCGGAGTAGATCGTAACACAGATGTTCCTAAACGTTTAGCTGTTGAGTTCGCATCCGCGCAAGAAGTTCCACTCGTAACGAAAACGACGGTTGCAACCAATGTTTTGCAAATTTATTGGTATTGGATTGGCGCTTTTCAGTTATCATTGGTTCTGTTACCTCAAGGTTCCCACCATTTGTGAAATGAAAGTTGATTTCGTGACACTTTCCAGCAACAACGAGCCACAAGCAGACCATTCAAATGTCGATTTGAATTCGGTAAGCGTGCTGATTCCGCGCAGCAAAGAAGGTGATGGCGAAGCACGTCAGGAGTTGTTGACTCAGATTCAAGGTTACCTCGAATCAATCGCAAACAAAAAAATGGATGCGTCACTCAAACAAAAAGTCGGCGCCTCCGACATTGTGCAACTTTCGTTTCTTCGCGTGATCGAAAATTTCGAGAAGTTTCGCGGCGGAACGGCTGCCGAGTTCCACAGTTGGCTCAAGACAATTGTGACCAACGAGATCAATAACACACGGAGAACGTTTCACGCCAAAAAACGTGACGTCACTCGCGAGAAAAACGTCGCCAACCATTCGCCTTCCGACGACCATCTAACGCCATCGAGTGAAGCGATGCAGTCTGAGCGAGTCGAATTATTTCATTCCATTTTGGCTCAGTTGTCTGACGAGCATGCGCGAGTAATTCGGTTACGCAATATTGACCAGCTTCCGTTCAAACAAATCGCGGAAGCCATGGATCGGTCCGAAGACGCAGTAGCGAAACTGTGGCAACGGGCGATGTTGAAGTTTGAAGAAAAATTGTCTTCAGATGGCAATTTCAAGAGCTGGTAAGGCTTGGTTTTGGTGGCTCAACCGTGGCTTACGCCAAAGCTGCTCACCCTAAAGGCGTCATAGCATCATCCATCGCCCGAAAAAGAATCAAAGCAACTAGCTGGTGGTTCGCCCAAGCTGAACTCACGGGTGCCACGTTTACGCTTGTTAAGCATGCTCACGACAAGCGTGAGGCATGGCACCCAGTGATAAATCAGGTCAACCAATAAAGTCAACCATCAGGTCTGATGAAACACTAATCTGTTGAATGCTCTTTCAACAGTTCTTTGCAGGTTGCCATCGCTGCATCA
>CAYMFZ010000599.1:0-3778 GCA_964389585.1 uncultured Pirellulaceae bacterium
AGTGGGAGGGTCGAAGTCAAAATTGCGTTCAGCAATTTTGACGACGGGGAGGGCTTGAACCAATAGCCCATCAAAAAACGGAGCATCAAGCTCCCTCCCCTCGTTAATACGCTGAACGCGGATCAACTTCGACCCTCCCCATTTTCAATCGGAGGGTGAATCCGCTCGATAAAATTCACCGTCCAAAGGACGTACATTGGGCTGGCGTCAACGGCTCAACTTGCGTTGGGATGATTATTGGTTTTGCCAATTTTGCGAGGGTGAACATGCCGCCGACTCGCAGGGATTAAGATTAAGAGTAAGATTAGGATTAAGACAAAGAGAAAAAAACACGAATACGCTAACCAAGGAAACTTTTTTTCGTGAACGACGACAAGGACAAGATCGAAGTCAACCTTTGGACGGACGGTGGCTGCAGTGGCAACCCTGGACCCGGCGGCTGGGGTTTTATCCTTCGTCATTTGCCCTCAGAAACGGAGATTGAGAAATCCGGCGGGATGCCTGAGACGACCAACAATCAAATGGAACTCGAAGCCGTCATTCAGGGTCTCAGCGGACTCAAACGTCCATGCCGAGTCGAACTGTTCACGGACAGCGTCTATGTCGGAAAAGGCATGACTGAATGGATGCCCAAGTGGAAAGCCAACGGTTGGAAACGACGTGACGGGAAAAAATTGGTGCCTGTTAAAAATGTTGAGTTTTGGAAGCGGCTAGACGAACAGATTGCTCGTCATACCGTCAAATATACGCGAGTCGCTGGCCATAGTGGACATGCGGAAAACGATCGCGTCGATGCCTTGGCCGTCGCGGCGTATCAAAAGTATTTGAAGTAACTCCCGTTACGACATTTGTTCGCTGGGTGAAACTGTATAAATGCAATTACTACGAACGGTGTGTGGGCTCGTAGTAACCCGATTTATCGGGTTGGCCGTGCCTAGAGTGATTCATACTCAACAGAAATTGAGCCGTGAGCCTATAAGTAAACAGGCCTGAGGCAACAGGCGCGAAAGGTAGGTGCCTTCGCCCGAGGCGCAACTGTTTGCCCATTCAGCTCACCATTCAAGGACTTTCCCAACCGGATCCAATCGAACAAAATGGGGTATGTCCGATTCGAAACCTCAACCCGTCAAAACGTCTGAAGACGTCGAAGTCAATTCTGTGACGGAGGCGTTGGATAAGACTGTGGATGAGGTCGCGCACATTGAGCAGTTGACGCAACAAGTGCAATTCCTCAAAGGCGTCGGGCCGCGCCGAGCTCAGATTTTGGAAAAGCTTGGGCTTCGCAACGCAGCTGATCTGCTCTTCTTTTTCCCGCGCTCCTACGAAGACTTCACGCAGCTTCATAAAATCGTTGACCTTGAATCGGAACAGCTCGCCAATATCGTCGGCGTTGTTGCTGACATCGATCATGTGATCGCAGGCAACGGCAAACACATCCTTTACGTCTTGGTCAAGCAAGACAGTCATCACATTCGTGCCGTCTGGTTCAATCAAGCGTTCATGATGAACAAGTTTCAGACGGGTCAACGTGTGATGCTGCGCGGCAAAGCGAAAATGAGTGGCGGCCGTTTTCAAATGACTCATCCAAAAACGACTTGGCTCGACGCCACGCAAAACGTTGAAGACCAAACGCAACTGTCTCCGATTTACCGGCTAACCGAAGGCATCAATCAACGACAAATCCGCCAAATTGTTGCCCAAACCGTTAAACAATGTGCCGATGTCGTCCAAGAAGCGTTTCCGGAAGAGCTTCGGCATGAACTGGAAGTATGCGACATCGGAACGGCGATTCGCCAGATCCATGCCCCGAAGACCCATGAAGAAGTTGAAAGCGCTCGAGGTCGTTTGGTTTATCAAGAGCTGTTCATTCTTCAGTTGGCACTTGCGATTCGCCGACATCGAATTCGGCGAGACAAAGTTTCGCCTTCGCTTGAGTTGACACCAAAGATCAAAGCGAGAATCACGGGTCGACTTCCATTTGAGATGACGCCGACACAGCAGGTTGCTTTCGCTGAGATCGCCGGCGACATGGGACAATCTTTTCCAATGAACCGGTTGCTCCACGGGGAGGTTGGAAGCGGAAAAACGGCGGTCGCAGTTTGCGCGATGTTGCTGGCGGTCGCCCACGGCAACCAAGCGACTTTGATGGCTCCCACGGAAATTCTTGCGCGGCAACACTATCAAACATTGACGGAGTTATTGAAAAGTAGTCGTGTTCGAATGGCGTTGTGGACCGGCAGCCTAAAAGCCGCTCAACGAAAACAAATCGCGGCTGAGGTTGCCGCTGGCGAAATCGACATTGTGATCGGAACGCAGGCTGTCGTGGCTTCGAAGCTGGAGTTTCATCAGCTTGGGCTTGTCGTGATTGACGAGCAACATAAATTTGGCGTTCGTCAACGTGCGCTTCTGAAGCAGTCAGGTCACGACCCTCATTACCTGGTGATGACGGCGACTCCGATTCCTCGAACGGTTTCGATGACTCTATTTGGCGATCTTGATGTTTCAGTTTTGGAACGGACGAGCGTGGGCCAAAAAGTAAACACGTATCTCGGACAAGAAGAGACACGCGAGCAGTGGTGGGAGTTTGTTCGCAAAAAGTTGCGAGAAGGACGACAAGGTTTCTTCGTCGCGCCTCTCGTCAATTCCGATGATGATTCGGAATTGCAAAGTGCTGAAAGAATGTACGAAGCCTTATCCAATGGCCCGCTTGCCGATTTCCAACTTGATGTTTTGCATGGAAAGCAATCGCCAGAGGACAAAGACATTGCGATGGCAAAATTCGTGTCGGGAGAAACCCAAGCCATCGTTGCGACGGGCGTCGTTGAAGTCGGAATTAACGTGCCCAATGCGACGGTGATGACAATCGAATCTTCCGAGCGGTTTGGGCTTTCGCAACTTCATCAGCTTCGTGGTCGAGTCAGCCGAGGGCACCATCCAGGTTACGTTTGCGCGTTTGCAACGAGTAACGATCCTGAGTCGAATGAGCGGCTGACTGCTTTTGCCAACAACGATAGTGGGTTTGAACTAGCCGAAATTGATTTGCAAATTCGTGGGCCAGGCAATCTGTTCAGCACACAACAAAGCGGTTTTCCTCCGCTGATGATCGCCGATCTAATTCGTGACGCAGACGTGCTTGCCCAAGCTCAACAGGATGCGCGGCGGCTAATTAAAGACGACCCTGAAATGGAACGGGAATCTTATAGTAGACTTCGGCAGCTTGTGTTTGCGCGATATGGAAAGGCGTTGGATCTAAGCGATGTCGGTTGAGTTCGCTTTCGCAATCACGGTGCGCTTGCGATGCCGATAATTGTAAACAAGAGAAGCGATCCCCAGCACAAAATGGATAGCGTCCCAAGTACAATTCCGATCCAAGCATGAGCGGAGCCTTTGATTACTGGGTTTCGCTTCCTCGCAGCTAGTCCCATGAAGCCCAGAATGACTGAAGCGAAACCAAGCGGAAAAATCAGAAGCGCGCCGATTCCTAAGTAGTATGCGACAAGAGCTTTGGGGTTCTTGTACGGAATAACACCGCCAGTCGCATCGCCTTCAATCGCGTGGGGATGGCCATGGACTTGCTGAGCTTGGATAGGGGCTTCGTAAGGATTGTTTTTATCCGGCGGCAGGTTAGACATGAATCACTCATTGATGATAGGCGTAACGGAAGTGATGGCCGTTGCAGTTTAACGCAGCATTGCATCAATTCCAATCCAGTCATCGTTTTGCAAGTTCTTTGTTTTGACTCCCTCGATGGTGCTTAGGTGTTCTCTTACTCTTACTC
>CAYMFZ010000600.1:0-3774 GCA_964389585.1 uncultured Pirellulaceae bacterium
TCTTCCCATTCGCGAGACGATCCGCACCATCTCCAACGCTGCAAATCAAGTTTGGGCGGCAATCTGCCTTCCGCGAATCTGTACACAGCACTCGATTTCGCATCCGAAACTCGATTTCCTCATCGACCATCTTTGGGCGTTCGCCTCCATCGGCAGTCCGGACGAATTCGTCAAATGGGACTCAAATCTCAACTCACTCGCCTTGGCCGGTTTTCGCGCTCAACTTGACGGTGATGTTTCAACTGCTGTCGAATCCGAAATGGTTCCCGACTTCTCCACACTTGTCTCCAACGTTGAAAATCTTGGGATGTGCGACGCGTACGGCGCTGATACCGATGGTCCAATTGACATGCTGCTCAACGTGTTCTCATTACTCGAAAAACACGACGTTCCGATTCCATCTCTTGATGAATTCACTTCATCCGCGCATAACACCGGATGGGGAATGCCCGTCGATCCTGACCTGCTAGACTCATGGCGGTTGTTGCGTCACTCGTAACGCATCGCCCGACAACATGGTTTTCTATGCAAGGCCGCGGCGTCGTCCTTGGAGCATCATTTGGTTCGTTCGCTCCGTTGTCGCGTTTTGGTTTGCCGCGCCGCGGACACCGCTTCTTTGGCAACGTTTTTTATTTTTGGTAAACTGTCGAACGCCGCGATCACTTTTGGCTTCGGAGAGAAGCGGTGTCGCCAAAACCTTGCGTTGTCGGACTCAAATGACTGCTGTATTCACCGAACTGTTCCGCGTCGCTCCGGACGACCTCGCCTCACTCGCTGACCCTGAACTTGAGCCCAACCCTGAAACTTCGATTTGGTTGCGCGGCTTGGGAGACCTTGAACTCGTTGGATTATGGGAACTGCTTCCGAATGCCGAATCTGACGGCACGCTGATGGCTGACTTGCTATCCGAACCCGACGCAGAGGTCGTGCTCATATCCATTCCCGACAATTTCCTCCAATGTGTTCGCGACCTTCCCGATTCTGAAACTCCCTCCGTGATGCAGCGCTGGCAATCCATGGATGAACTTGCTGATTGGTCAACGGAGGAACTTGCCAAGTCATTCAGAGCGTTACTCAAACTCGCGAATGACGCCATAGCGGCCAGCGAGATAATCGTTCAGAAGGCGGACTTCTAACCCGCTTCCTTGTCCGGCAACATGGTTGTCGGCACCTTCTCTGTTTGTTCACGCCTCGTTGAGGTGGTAAACTTTCGTCTTGTTTCAACCGTTTCCAATGTTGGGGCGGTGTCGTAAAAACTTTCTGCTGGAAGACTACTTATGCAATGTGAGGCATGCCGTATTGCGCCAGTTGCCGTTTCCAATACGGATGACGATTCCTACCAGCCCTACCAGATTTGCGATGATTGCAACGTTCGCTTAGTGGGGCTCGCGCTTCGGCCGCTGGAGTGGTTTAATCTTGCCTCGACTCACGGCCCCAACAAGCATCTTTTGCACGACGACTTCTACGATGACGATGGAACCGCGTTTCAAGCCGAAATTCCCGTTGACGATGCCAGCTCTTTTCCGGCTCCGAGCCTTCCCGAAGTCGCGGGTAAATTACCACGCCTAATCGACATGGCGACTACTCAATGGTTCCTTGCTGACAACGTTGTTAACGCTATCAACGAATATGAACCGAACGTCGTTCTTGATTCTATTGTCTCGCGCACTGAAAATTCCAAGAACGGGTGGGTCGAATCAACCTGCCTTCAAGTTTGTGCGCGATGCATTGGGCAAGCTGCTGCCGAATGGGTTGAATCACGTTACGGAAAGTCTTCCGATCTACTCTACTCATGGGCTCAGGCTGCAGCCGCATGTATGCCGATAAAAGACGCATGGAGACTTACGGTCGATTCAATTGCAAGATCGAAAAACGTTCGCGAGGACGCTCAATCACTTGGTTGGTTCCGTTCAAACCGAACTCTGGATTGGATCCAAAACCAACTTCCAGAACTCGACCTCCCCGCAACTCAAGACTGGGGACGTCTCGCTGCAATTTCTCAACTGTCTTGGCGGCGAATTGAATCGTGGCTGGCACTCGGCCGACCGCTTAGTTTGGTGGCCTTGGATTCGATGGTTGCTTGTTTCCACTATGACACATTGAATTTGAAACGTATCCAACCCAAGCTCACCACTGATGCAACACCCGCAGAAATGACGACTGCCCTTGATCGTTATGCCAACAAAGATGACGTTCCGCGTGTGGCACGTACCGTGAGTCGCATCAAGTCAAACCTAACGACTATCATCGCCGATACGCGGTAGTCGTCCAACCTAGTTTTCTACGCAGAAGCCATTCGGGCTCATGCAGGAGAACTGCAAAGTCGAATTGAATTTTGACTTTCGTTGATTGTTGAGGCACTTTCTAGTGGGTAACTTCTGCCGGAAGTTTCCAAGACTCACCAAGACTCACGTTAGACCCAATTTCAGCAAACGCTCTATCGATTATCGAGTCCGCACATCAGCTTGGTAACTCTCGGCAAGAGTCACCCACTAGTTTTACATTCGAGGCTGCAAATGTCTTCGAAAGCGACTTTGCAGTTTTCTTGCGGGAACACATTCCTTGTTTGGCGACACGGGCTGGCCTTGGTAGACTTATTCGTAATTCAGACTCGCTCGCATCGTTTAGAGTGGTGTTGCAACAACTTTTCAATGTGCGAATCAGATTGCGAACGGTATGAGCCTGAGTTCCAAACTCGAAACGGCACTTCATGATCGCGTTGCCGAACAGATCCGGCTTGAAGTGGAACGTGACGTTGATGCCTTGTATCAATTCATTGATCCGGCTATTCGCGAATCGCGCGCCGTTAAATACGACTTTGAACCCGAACACACGATCAGCAAGATTCGCGAATTCGTATTACGGATTGAAACAGCTTCGATCGTCAGCTTTGAAATTGAAAGCTATACGGATGATGGCGGCGTAGATCGCGGAAATGTGCCTGCAGCAATCGTTCTTCTAACCGTTTGCTACAACAATCGCGAAACCCAAAATGACTTTCGCACCCCTTGGGTTCTGCGTTCCAACCAGTGGTACAGTCGTGCAACTGGCAAAATCACTTTTCCGTCTGTAACGTAGGTCGCAGAATTTAAATGCAGCCCTCTCCGCCATTTGATGATGCCGTTTCCACGTTTCGCAATTTCCTTCGATCGCAGAATGTTTCCGATTCCGTGCTTTGGATTTGGCGAGACTCAATCATTTCGCGGCGTGGATCAGGTTCTCGATACCTTGCGAACCGTCCGATCTACATTGACGATTCACAACTCGCTACTGAATCGGAGATCCGCGCCTACTACCAAACTGGCGTTGACCGCAACTTTGGAATTCGGCTGGCTGTCTTCTGCACCGGAAACGATGTCTCCTATTGCTATATCGAACTTCCCGAAGACGAAGCTGACGCTTCGTACAAAATGATGTCTTCGCTCAAATGCTCCATCCCCACTCCTTTGACTACTGCAAGGGTTATCCGCTCAGCTGCGCTTGCAAGCTTGATGCGTCGTTTCATTCGCATGCCAGATTCGGCTTGGATCACCAAGTGCGTTCCGGAGAATCCCAGCGCGTAGTGGCTTGCGATGTAACGTGGTGGTTTGAGCAGTCGCCGTTCGGTTTCACTTAGGCTGGGTTGCTCTTGCGAGTTACCAAGCCGAAGAGTGAAATCATCTACCGATAAAACGCTTGCTAAAATTGTGCCTTGCGTGAGCTTTGGAAACTTCCGACAGAAGTTACCCACCAAAAAGTGCTAAAACAATCAACGAAAGTCCAATCGAATTTTAA
>CAYMFZ010000601.1:0-3765 GCA_964389585.1 uncultured Pirellulaceae bacterium
TTTTATGAAAAACCCATCGCTTTCGGGGCGCGGTCGTGCGCTTGAATATTCGGCCCCCCAAGATTTAAGTCAAACAAAGCCTTCATTGAAAAAAACACCGACTAAAATTGACGCATCCAAAGCCCACGTGGCTGTGAACGGGGCGAGATTCCGTCTTGCCATCGATGGAACGATGTTGGCGTGCGGTGGAGGAATGACCGGGTTTTTGAACTACCTTGCGGCTTGGCGAGAGTTGGATCTACCGATGGACGTTACGGTTTACACTTCTCGTCCAGATGTGGTTGAAGCAGTCCGATCCGCTGAACCTGAACTTGATCTAATCCCCTAAGCATCCGGGAAGAGATCCACGCAAGTCTTCTTGCTTCGACAGACGCAACTTGGCAAATTGATCGAAAAGAATGGTGCCGATGTCATTCTTTCAACCAACAGCACCGTTGGCCGAACGAAACTTCCGCAAATCATTCACCACCGCAATTTGCTTTGGTTTGATAGTAAAGGGACATGGGAGGCGTTGCGAAGTGAGGGAGCGATTTGGGCGTTACGATATTTTCTTTGGGGCAAAGCGGGTAAGAAGGCACTTCGAACGGCAGCCGCGAACATCTTTATCAGCGACTACATGCGGAGCATCGCGGAATCGGTGGTGCCTGAGCGAGATGGGCGGAACCATACAATTCACAACGGTTTAGCAGCTGAAGTGATCGAGGACTCAAATCACATCAATCAATGGACGGCTCAGCCTTCGATTGCGGCCGTTACATCTGACTGCCCCCACAAATGCAATCCGACGCTAATTCGAATGTTGGCCTACTTGGTCGAGACTCGTCCAGAAGTGCCTTGGAAGCTGGAAATCGCTGGCGGAGGAGAATATGGAGCCGAAA
This sequence comes from uncultured Pirellulaceae bacterium, assembly GCA_964389585.1. Lineage (GTDB taxonomy): Bacteria > Planctomycetota > Planctomycetia > Pirellulales > Pirellulaceae > Mariniblastus. The sequence continues at coordinate 879 of CAYMFZ010000601.1, forward strand.
AAGCACTCGCGGATCAACTCGGTTTGAATAAGAATATATACTGGTTAGGGTTTTTAAATCGTTCTGAGTTGGAAACCCTTTATCGAAGGTCAGTTTGCTTGGCATTTGTGAGTTCCGTCGAGGCTTTTGGGAATCCGCCGTTGGAAGCGATGGCGCGTAGCTGCCCTGTCGTGGCGAGTGATTGTACTGCCATGCCTGAAGTCTGCGGCGATGCGGCTCAGCTTGTCCCCGTCCGAGATCACGAGGCGTTTGGAAAATCAGTAATTCGATATTGGGACGCGCCCGATTTTCGCAACGAAAAAATCGAGTTGGGTCGCGCCCGAGTAAAACAGTTTCAATGGAAAAAGAGTGCGAGAAAAATGTTTGAAATCTTCCAGGCAGTTCATCGCAAAAACCAAAATGTCAAATAGCATCAAAGCCAATCCGCAAATGTCAAAACCGAAATCCGATCACCCACGAATTTTTCTCTCGCCGCCACACATGTCTGGCAAAGAAATTGAGTATGTCGCGCAAGCTTTCGAAAGCAACTACATCGCACCAACGGGCCCGCAATTGGATCGTTTCGAGGAGATGTTCCGCGAGCTAACCGGATTCGAACATTGCCTGGCGGTTGTTAATGGAACCAGTGCGATACATTTGGCGCTTCGATCGCTCGGAGTCGGCCCGGGCGACAAAGTTCTCGCTTCCACATTAACGTTTATTGGAAGCGTTAGTCCGATCGTGTTTCAAAACGCGGAGATCGTGTTCGTCGACAGTGATGCAACTTGGAACCTCGATCCCAATTTGCTCGAAGATGAACTAAAGCGGATGAAGGCTGATAACGATTTACCCAAAGCCGTTTTGCCAACGGAGTTGTACGGCCAAGCTTGCGATCTTGATCGGATTGTCGAAATTTGTGACCGGTTTGATGTGCCCGTCGTTTGCGACAGCGCGGAATCGCTTGGTGCGTCTTACAGAGAACGTGCCGTTGGACGCGGCGCTCGAGCGGCGACGTTTTCGTTTAACGGAAACAAAATTATTACGACTTCCAGTGGAGGGATGCTGGCTAGTGACGATAAAGAGTTGATCGACCATTGCCGCTATCTCGCAACTCAAGCCAGACAGCCCGTTCGTCACTATGAACATCACGATATTGGTTACAACTATCGAATGAGTAATGTTCTGGCAGCGATTGGCATGGGCCAATTAGAAGCTTTGCCGTCTCGGGTAGAACGCAAGCGTGAAGTTTTTGCGGAGTATCAGAATCGGTTGGGAGACTTGCCGGGGCTTAACTTTATGCAAGAAGCAGAATATGGAAAATGCAATCGCTGGCTGACCGTTGCCACCATCGATGTAGATTCGTTTGGTGCGACGCCGGAAGAAGTTATTCTGGCTTTGGAAGAGGAGAACATTGAGTCGCGTCCAGTTTGGAAGCCGCTTCACATGCAAAAAGCCTTTTCTCAGTTTCGAACGGTAGGCGGCGATGTCGCTCGTTCGTATTTCGACAACGGTATCTGCTTGCCAAGTGGTGCTGCAATGTCAACAAATGACTTGGATCGAATCTGTTCAATTGTAAGATCAATTTCGAAGTAAGAGCTTTGTTTCGTCCAAGCTAATTTCGCAATAGTTGGTTACTAAACATCTATTCCTTCCTCTAGTTTGAATTAACTTGAAAATTCTTTTCACTTTGTTGTTCTATCACGATGTCCGATTGGGGACAGGTCGTGGTTTCTATTCGGATCTCGTGCGTTGCATCGGAGCTCTCGGGCATGAAGTAACAGTGGTTGCACCTAGCGACGATGGCGAGGTAGGTCTTCGTCTTGAAGGGGATGTCCGCGTTCTTCGTGTGAAAACGGGCAAGATGTTTGGCGTCAATAAGATTGTTAAAGGGATTAACAATCTTCGATTGCCTGGAATTCTTCATTCAGCGATTAGGAGGCATTTTGGCAGTGAGTCATTTGATTGGGTCGTTTCACCAACACCGCCAATTACTTTGGCGTCGCTCACAAGGAATCTAAAGCAAACGTACAACTGCAATTCCTACTTGATACTCCGAGATATCTTTCCGCAAAACGCACGTGACTTGGGTTTGATCAATAATTCTTTAATTCTTAATTTCTTTCGACGCAAGGAGAAATTGATCTACGAACTTGCGGACCTTATCGGCTGCATGTCAAAAGGCAACGTTGACTATGTTATTCGACATAATGACGAGTTGGATATAGCCAAACTCACGCTACTGCCCAACTGGATTGGATGTGATCGAAACGAGTCGTCTGAAGTCGACTCAACGGCGGTCAAGGCAAGATTTGGGCTTGAGGAAAAGTTTGTCGCCTTGTTTGGCGGAAACTTCGGAAAACCACAGAAAATTGAGGCTATTCTGGAGCTTGCGGCGTCAGTAAAATCGACTCATAGGGATATTGTTTTCCTGTTGATAGGTAAGGGAACCGAAAAATCTCGGATCGCTAATTTGGTCGAAGAACAAGATCTAACGAACGTCGTCATCAAGGAACGATTGCCGCTTGATGACTATTTGCAACTTGCAGCTGCATGTGATGTCGGCATGGTCAATTTAAGTGAGAAATTTACGATTCCAAACATTCCTTCACGAACGCTTGCCTATTGGGCATCCGGGCTTCCTGTGATTGCGTCGGTCGATGCAAATACGGATTTCGGCGCGATGTTGGAATCTGCAGATGCTGGAGTTTGGTCGATCACTGGTGATCTTGAGTCGTACCGTGCCAACCTGTTGAAGTTGTACGACGATGAAGCATCACGACGGCAAATGGGTGAAAACGGCCGTCAAGCAATTCGCGATCTCTACGCAACTGAAATCGTTGCCAAAGAATTCGACAGGCAAATCAATCAATTTGAGTCCCGTCTTCAACCAGAGGGGCATACTTATGGT
>CAYMFZ010000602.1:0-3760 GCA_964389585.1 uncultured Pirellulaceae bacterium
TCACATTCGAAAATTTCCCTTGGCACGGCCCAACGTCAAGAATCCCTGGGCAATCACTTTCGAGGTAGACTCGGATATCACCTGGTTTCAGATGCGTACTCGGAAGCCAGACGAGCATCGAAACGACCGTCTCGAATCGCTCTTTCGCCCATCGTTCTCCTTGAACGCCATTGCTTGCACATACGACGGGAAGAGATGTCCCGACGATGGTCACCAAATTGTCGTAGATCTGTTGAGCGTCGTTTAGTTTCGTCGCGACGATTGCAACATCACCGCTTTGCCAAGTGATGTTTTCGAGTGACTCGTGGCAAAGCGGAGATGTCTTAATAGCTTGATCATGAAATCGAGCGACTAGCCCGTTTTCGCGAATCGCATCTCCGTGGTCACCCCGTGCTACAAGTTCAACAGGGAATCCGATTTCACAAAGTGTCGCACCAATAGCGCCACCGACTGCCCGGCTCCAATGATGATGACTCGGTCAAGATTCATACGGTCAACAACTTCCTCCGTTTGTCTCAACCTGTGATTTATTCAGTTGACTCATCCGGCGTTTCTGGCTTTTTCTTGGGTGCTTTCTTTTTCGTCGTCTTCTTTTTAGCGGCCTTCTTTTTGGCAGTTTTCTTCTTGGTCGTCTTTTTCTTGGCAGGTTTTTTCTTCGTCGTTTTCTTTTTCTTCGACTTCTTTACTTTCTTAACCTTGCCATCACCCTCTTCTTCACCTTCATCTTTCTTCTTGGCATTTTTCCGAGGAGCAAACTCAAATCCGAGTTTTCCTTTTTCTCGGTCAATCGTCAGGTGAGCCGAGAATTTCCGACCTTTCTTGGATAAGAACCCAGGCATCAAATCCGTCTTACCCTCAACAAACAGCTTAATCGCCTGTTCCGTTGGGATCTCGCGTTTGAGGATCGTTTTGCTGATTCGCACGCCACGTTCGTCGACTTTGATCGCCATCATGGGTGCAAGGAAAGCGTTCTCCGTTTCATAGATCGGAATCAGCTCATCCGAATTGTCTTTGAGTTTGGCTTCGCAAATGATCATCTCGTCTTTGAGGCTCTTCAGCTCTTCTTCGCGGCGGTCATCACCTTCGAACACGAACGAGACTTTCCAAGTCTTCTTTTCTTTGGCGATCGTCAATTCAGCTTCAAAAGGCTGGCCAAACCGATTCTTGAAATCGGTGATTGGTCCAATCTTCTTCGACGTCATCAGCTCGCGGGCTTCGTCTTCGGACAGCTCATGGCTCGCGATGTGTTTTTTCAATCGGAAATTGCATTCGGGGTTCATGCACTCAAATACGCCATCCGTTTGTCGGTGTATTTGTCCGTTACATTCGGGGCAGGGAGCGTGAAGGTCAGGGAATTTTCGGTTGACCTTTTCGTCAGTGAAATCTTTTGTTTGCTTGACGATGTCTTTCGTCAGCGTCTCGATTTCCTTCATGAAAACGGCTTTTGAAATTCGGCCCGCCTCCATTTCTTTCAGCTTGTGTTCCCACTCGCCCGTCATTTCAGGCGAGCCAAGTGCCGCGATGCCAATTTCGTCAAGCAAGTCGACCAGCGCCATGCCTTTGTTGGAGACGACCAGTTCACGCTTGTTGATTTCGTGGCGGAACAAGTACTTTTGACGGATCAAGTTTTCGATGATCGCGGCGCGAGTCGCCGGAGTTCCCAATCCACGCTCACTCATCGCTTCGCGGAGTTCATCGTCATCAACTCGCTTGCCCGCCGTTTCCATCGCGGACAGCAAAGTACTATCGTTGAATCGCGCGGGTGGTTTAGTTTCGTTGGCACGAAGTTCAGTTTCAATGTTGTCAGCCAGTTCGCCATCGGCAACCGCGACCAATTCGTCTTTGTCAGCGGCGGCTCCAGGTTTTCGCCCGTAGACTTTCAAGTAGCCCGGCACGACCAAGATTCGTCCTGCGGTGAGAAAACTGTCTTGTTCGATTCGCGTAATCCGGCGTGTCACTTCAAATTCCGCGTGCGGAAAAAAGATCGCCAGAAATCGCTGCATCACGAGTTGATAGAGCTTCGCGGCGGCTTCGTCCACTTTCGGTGGTGGAATTTTGCCAGTCGGAATGATCGCAAAGTGATCGCTGACTTTCTTCGTATTAAAGACGCGTTTGGTTGGGCCAATCTTGTTGTTGTCCATTACCCATTTCGAGCAATTGATCAAGTTCTCACTGAGGCTCGGGTTTGGTTTGGCCTGCGAGAATCCGAGAACCGTTCCTTTGACGGTGTCGATGTAATCTTCTGGGAGATACTTCGAATCGGTACGCGGATAAGTGAGCAATTTGTATCGATCGTAAAGTGCCTGGGCAAGCTGCAAAGTTCGCTTGGCGCTGAACCCAAACTTGTTGCCGGCTTCGCGTTGAAGGCTGGTCAGATCGAACAAAAGTGGCGGAGCCTGTTTGGCTGGTTTCTTGTTCTCTTCAACCTTGCCTTGTTTGCCTTCGCATCGAGTCTTGATCGCTTCGGCTTCTTCCAGCGTCCAAATTCGCTCGGCCTTGAGCTGGTTGTCGTTCTCGTCTTTTTCAAAATCCTCGCGAAACCAGCGTGACGCGTACTCGCCTTGGGCGACTTTGAAATCCGCATGGACCTCGTAGTAGGGCCTCGAAACGAAATTCCGAATCGTCCGCTCTTTTTCAGCCAAAATGACGAGCGTCGGCGTCTGAACTCGCCCCGCTGACGTCACGTTGAAGCCACCATTGCGCGAGTTGAACGCTGTCAAAGCCCGTGTGCCATTGAGCCCGATTAGCCAGTCGCTTTGACTTCGGCAAACCGCCGCGTCCGCCAGATTGTCCAACTCCTCGCCGCGCCGCATGTTGTTCCAAGCCTCAAGGATCGCGCCGTCAGTCATCGACTGCATCCACATCCGTTTGATGTCGAGATCCTTCTTGATCGCGGCCATATCCATCAAGTATCTGAAAATCAACTCACCCTCACGCCCGGCATCACAGGCATTCACGACGGTGGTGACTTCTTTTTTCTTCAGCAAACGAACGAGAAGCTTGAATTTTGGAAGCGAGCGCTCGATTGGCTCGAGTTCAAACTTCTTGGGGATATGGGGGAGGTGGGCCATGCTCCAAGGAAGCTTTTTGCCATCCTCTTTAGTGGGCATTTTGAGGCCGACGAGATGACCAAGGGCTGAAGCGACGAACGCGTTATCGTTTTCGAAGAAGTCCTTCTTTTTCTCGAACTTCCCCATTTCAGGTAATTTGCCCAACACTCGAGCCAAGTCAGTGGCAACGCTTGGTTTTTCAGCAATGATCAGTGTTTTCGACATCCCGATTGGTTTCCGTGCCTTCCCGTTGCCAGGTGGAGGTTAAATTTCTCGACAAATAAATAATAAAGTCTGCTACGCGACATTGTTTGAGTCTGAAACCTCAGGCCCAATCGACAAATCGTTTTTGTTCTTGAATCACTCGGTTGAGGCGTTTTGGCATTGAATTTACCTGCATACACCGATAAATTCTGAGTCAGAACGAAATCGAGGTGCGGAAAATCTGCGCCCCAACTCGGATGACGATGCGATGAGAATTAATCCTTCTCTTCAAAGGTTGTCAACCCCTGAACTTCGATCCGCCAACGGATCTGGCGTGTTGCTTGGGAAGTTTCCCTCACTTGCGGGGGCAACCATTTCGAATTGTATTTCGTATTATTAGTGTGCTTAATTTTCGGTAACGGACAAAGAAAATGCTCGGTTGGTTTCGACGTCACGCAAAAATTTTGATGGTGGTTCTAGGCTCGGCTGCGATGGCCATTTTTGGC
>CAYMFZ010000603.1:0-3750 GCA_964389585.1 uncultured Pirellulaceae bacterium
ATTTCCTTCGCCATCCATTTTTGCACGACCGCCGTGAAGAATTGCGGCGGCTTCAGCGGCAACTGGCGAACTAACAATGTCAGCGACGACGAAATACGATTCGCCTGGAAAAGCGATCGCCCGTCGAAGTTTGCCACCGTTGGGATAGGGCGCTTCCTTTTCTTCAAAGTCAAAGAAAGGCGTATCGATGCGATAGCGCGAAACTGGTGTGACATTTTCTGCAACATCGACTGGCGCTTTCCCATCAAGCGTGACCACGTTGTGCGCGGCGGCTTGTTTGTACCATTCGGTACGCATTTTTTCGCCGTAGCTTTTTCGAGTGTAACCACCGTCGGAAGCCATCATTTGTGCTTCTGCGGAAATGATAAAGCTCAAATGCTCGTAATGTTCGTGATTGTCTGCCTCCGCAACGCCTTGGAATAATAGAAAGCGTCCAGTTGGATCACTGGTTTTCCAAGTGTTCCGAAACATGCTTTGCCCGCCGTCAAGAAATACGGTTGGTGACACATTTGGTTGCGTTGATTTGATTGATGGATCGTAAGTTAAATATTCATCAAGTGGCAATGTGTAGTCCCATGTCGCACCAGTCCAGTTGTAAGTGGTCCGCTCGGTGTAAGCTTCAAACGGTTTCATGTCCGTTGTATTCCACGCCCACATCATGACTTCCGAAAGCGGTGCAGAACTGTGCAGCGAAGTTTTACTATCTTTGTAATAGGCCGCTGCCATGTGAGCCGGAAATGGACGAATGAAAGAATCCTCAATATTCGGTAGCCAACCATTGCTGTTTCGCACGGCGACGCCCCACTCCATGACTGGCTTAAAGTCTTCAAATTGATTGACGCTGGATACGTTTTTGTAGTTGACCATAAATGGAAGAAAATTGGTCCAGCTAAAACCGAGGTAATGCGAACCTTCGCGGTAGATTCCATCGCCGCTGAAAAAGTATCGTGTGTTATCGTTGCCGGCAGTCAGCGCAACCCCAAGCCAGTTGATCGCTTCGCGTTCTTCGGATAGCGCCAACGCACCAGAGCCTAGTCCCCAGGCAGGTTTAGAAAGATGGTTATGGGGGCGACTGGTCCACTTGTAGATATTTTTCCCGAGGTAGTCGCATTGCTTGATCAGGCGAGCGCGGATTGCCTTGTCTTGTTCGGCTGTCAAAAACGGCTGCACCCAATCGTATGCAGAAGCATAGTTGTGAATCCAAGTGCCTAGATAAATTTCATCCGTTGGTCCGCTCTTCTGTTTTGGATCAAGCTCGTAAATGGGTCCGTCGTAGGCTCGCTCCAGCAATGCAATCGTGCGGTCAATCAGTTTCTTTTTATGGGTTTCATCCTCGGTCATCCAAATCATGAAGCCGGAATATTTAGCGGCCTGCGACATGTAACCGTAGTATTGGTGAATCGGCTTTTTTTCATCAGCCGCTGTTGGCGTAGCCATCAATTCCATCGTAACGAATTGACTTTCCGAAACCTGTTTCCAAAGTCTCGCAGCCTGTTCGTCTTGATCCTTTTTCCCCCGCATGGCTGCGGCTTGATCGGCAGTGAACCAAAGCGATGGGTGGACTTCTTTGGCTGGCAATTTTGGAACTGGATCGCAAGTGAATCCGCTATACGACTCATAGTTGACTTCTGGTTTGTCTTGGGCGTACGCCGTAGTCGCCGCGAGTAAACAAACGGCGGTTGTGGCAACACTCGTTAAAAGTTTTTGCCAACTTACGCAACAGAAGACTTGCTTGATTCCACTTCGTTCGAAATTGAAAGTGCTCATGCGCTGTAAACTCCTCCGTTAATATCCAAAGTCGCACCGGTGATAAAACCGTCGAATTGTTCGGCCAAAAATACCGCTGCATGAGCAACGTCACCGGGGTTGCCGGCCCGTCCAAGTGGAATGCCTGCGATCGTTTTCGCGGCAGATTCCTTCGTCGTATGAGTGTCGTGAAAGCTCGTTTCGAGAATCAGTCCGGGCGCCAAAGCGTTAACTCTAACGCCGTCCGGCCCCAATTCGTTGGACATGGCTCGCGTCATGGTGAGCGCTGCACCCTTGGCGGTTGAGTAGGCGAGTGACCCGGGATGTCCGCCTTTGCGACCGGCCAGCGAAGCCAGATTGACGACGCTCGCGCCGTTTGCATTACGAAGCGCCGGTGCAGCGAACTTCGTTACGTTCAGCATCGAAGTCACGTTGACGTCGTTGACGGTTTGCCAAAAGTCCATGTCGATTTCATCAAGACGCTTGCGACCAATCAACGATCCAGCGTTGTTGATAAGGATTTCAAGCCCACCCAAGGCTTCGACGGCTTTCGCAACCATCTGCTCAGTCTGACCCGAATCAGTCAAGTCGGCTTGAAGGACTTCAACGCGATCGCCAAATTCTGCCTTGAGTTCGTTCGCCGCATCGGCGGATGAAAAATAATGCACAGCAACCTTGCAGCCGTTGTCCAGCAATGCGCGGCTGATCGCCAATCCGATTCCTTGAGCGCCGGCAGTAACCAATGCGCGTTTTCCTTTGAGCTTGTTACTCATTCTTCAATTCTCTTTTTACTAATTTCGAAACTCGTTGGATTTAATTTTTTGGATCTTCGAATGTCGCAGCATCGCCCACCACGTTCTTTTTAGATGCTCGGTACAGCAACAATCCCACGCCACCGATCAGTCCTCCGCAGAACAGGAACGCCAACCGACCCATCAGCGGATTGGGCACTAGCACCATCAAGAGCACAAAGCCACCGTAGATCAAACAAAGAATGCCCAACGTTTTTGACTGAACAACATCCTTGCCTTCGCCAACTTCTTTCTTAAAGTCGATTGGTGTATTCATCGCAGTGAAGAATCTGTCCACACGCTGTTTGTGTTCCGAACTGGAACTTCCATAGAACAGCGAAGTAAAGAAAAACCAAACTGAGCAGATCACGACGTTGGCATAGACAGGCGCAAAGTAAAGGTAGTCCTTCTGTTCACGCGTACTTAATTCACTTTCAAAGCCCAACCAGCTGCTGAACCAAGCGGGGTCGATGATGTAATTCTTCACGCCGTCAATCTCCCAACTGTATGTGAGAGCGAAAGACACAGCGAAGCCAATCAGAACCGTGCTCCAACCAGACCAAGGTGGCGTCTTCTTAAAGATGATGCCCCACATCAGAGGAATCGCGTATGGAACGGCAATCATTCCACCGAACAACATCATCGCATCGAACAGATCAATGCCTTTGAGTTCGTTGATGAAAATCGCGATTAGAATGATGAACACTCCAAACAAAGCGGAAGCCACTTGGCCGACTCTCAATAGATGTCGTGGCGAGGGCTCTTTCACAATGCGTTGGTAGAAACAACGGACAAAGATTCCGGCGTTGCGGTTCAACCCGCTGTCCATCGATGAAATGGTTGCCGCAAACAAGCCACAAACCAGCAGCCCCATCATTCCCTGAGGAATCACTTGCATCGCCGCGTAGATGTAGGCTGTATCGTTGGGATTCTTGACATCGAAGACTTCGCCCAAGTCCGGACAGAGCACGCGGGCTGCCATTGGCGGAATGAACCAGATGATTGGGCCGATCAGCATCAACACGGATGCAAGGAGAGCCGCCTTTCGCGACTGTTTCTCATCCTTCACGTTGAGATACCGATAGGAATCCTGCATGTTGTTGAGATTCACGAACTTGTGGACGAAAGTACAAACGATCCAAAGCCAAATAATCTCCGAATGAGCCACCTCACTCCAATTGAAGTGATGACTCGGCACTTTTTCAATCAATCC
>CAYMFZ010000604.1:0-3738 GCA_964389585.1 uncultured Pirellulaceae bacterium
AACCATGAAACGCAGACAACTCTTGAAATTGGGCGCAATCACGGGAGCCGGAATGTTGGCTTCGTCCCTTCCGGCAATTTCGGCTTTTGCAAATCCAATCGACAAGCAACAAGAAGATGCAAAGCAGGAAGGATCTAAAACTGACGAAACCAAATCCGCGTCCAAAGATCCCTGGCTCAAGCTTTCAGTTCAACAGTACTCATTCAACAAACAGCTTCGTTCCGGCGAATTGAAAATTGAGGACTTCCCAAAAACCGTTGTAGAAGGAACCGGTATCAAAGCCCTTGAATACTTCAATGGGCATATCGAAGACAAAGTCAACGACGGGGATTTCTTCAAAGACTTGCGCAAGCGATGTGATGATCTTGGCGTTACCAATACGTTAATGCTTTGCCGCAGTCCCAACGCGCTTGATTCGCCTGAGGAAAAGGTTCGCGCCGCCGCGGTGGAAGGCTATCGACCTTGGCTCACGGCTACGAAGACTTTGGGTGGGAAATTCATTCGAGTAGACACGCGACGAAAGGGCGACGCAGAAGAACAAAAAAAGTATGCGGTCGCTGGCTTGCAATCGCTTTGCAAAGTCGCGACAGAATATGAAATCGGAATTCTGGTTGAGAATCACGGCAATCATTCTGGCAATGGAGAGTGGTTGGCTGATGTGATGAGAAAAGTCGGTTTGGAAAATTGTGGAACGCTACCCGATTTTCAAAACTTCACCGATTACGATCCGTACAAAGGCGTTACCGAAATGATGCCGTTTGCCAAAGTGCTTTGCGCTAAATCAAAGTCTTTTGACAAGCAAGGCAACGAGGAAAATGTCGATTTTCGACGGATGCTCAAGATCGCCAAAGATGGAAACTTTAGCGGCTACATTGGCATCGAATTCGAAGGCCACGATGTCGCACCAATTGAAGGCATCAACGCCACAAAGAAGTTGATCGAAACCATCATGCTCGAGATGAGCTAGGCGTCTTAGAAAACCAAACTTGGGGTCTTCTAGTCCGTTAGCATGTGGAATTACGGCTGATTCGGTTGAATTTTCGATTTTTGATTCTATTACGTCCAAACCATTCAAAGAACGGTTTCTAATTGTTGAGGCAGTGCAGTGCGCTCGAATACTGGTGTAACGGGAATTCAGTTGTGTCAAAGCAAAAAAGAAATCGTGACGAGAACAAAAAAAACGATAACTTGGATTCAGCGCCGTCAAATTCAGCTTCAGATGAAACCCCTCTAAGCGACAAGGATCAGGCTCGTATCGATAATGCCGCAGCGTTCATCAAGGCGATAATGCCTGCTGATCCTGCGATGGATACAAATAAGATTTCGAATCGTGACACCGAAGCAAATGATGTTTCGATTGTAGATACTGCCAATTTTAAAAACGACGGGACGCTTGATACCAGTCAACCAGCGGTTCGTTCAGATAAACTGAATCGCGCGGCTTTGCCCAAAAGCTTAGGTCGATTTCAAATCCAACGGCTGTTGGGGCAGGGTGGTTTCGCCAGCGTTTATCTGGCTCACGACCCGACGCTAAACCGCAAAGTCGCGATCAAGGTTCTTAAGCCAACGGCTTTCTTTTCCTCTGATGCTTCAACTCGTTTTGATCGTGAAGCCCAAGCCGCTGCAATTCTAAATCATCCCAACATCATTCCCGTGTTTGAAACTGGCACGATGGGAAATGATCGCTTTATTGTGTCTGCGTTCTCCGATGGAATTACGCTTAAACAATGGAGCGAGCAGAAAGTCGACAAACTAGATTCGCGTGTCGCTGCCCAAATTGTTATGACAATGGCAGACGCCGTTGAACACGCACATCAACGTGGAATTGTGCATCGAGATTTGAAACCGGCGAATATTTTGATCGAGACGGTTGAAAAAACGGCGCGCCTGTTTCCGGAGCGAGTACAGGATTCGCTTCCTGGTTTGATTCGTATCACGGATTTCGGACTCGCAAAGTATTCTGATTCCGTAGACCAATTGGAGACGGCCGATGGCGCGATTGTCGGAACGCCGGCTTACATGTCTCCAGAACAAGCCAAAGGCAAATCTGACATCTCTGCGTCTTCTGATATCTACTCATTGGGAGTGATTCTGTATGAGCTGTTGACTGGAAAGTTGCCGATCATTGGAAAGACGCATATCGAAACGCTTTTGGCGATTGGAAAACTCGAACCGAAGCCCCCGCGAAAGATTAACGCCGCGATTCCTCAAGACCTCGAAGCGATTTGTCTGAAGTGTTTGGCGAAGTCACCTGCCGATCGTTATTCGACTTCCGATGAACTCGCGCAAGATCTCAAAAGGTGGCTTAGTGGCGAAGTCGTCGTCGCGCGTCGAGCTTCTTCACTGGAACGCATGCGAAAATGGTGTGTTCGGAATCCTGCACTGACTTCCGCGTTCGTTTTGATATCTGCTGCACTTGCTTTAGCACTTTTCCAATGGCGAGTTGCCGTCGCCGAATCCAATCGCGCGATCGCAGAAACCAATCGCGCAGTCGCTGAAACCATTCGTGCCGACAAAAGCCATAGCATGTCGCAGGATTTGATTGATGAGTTTGTGACTGAAGTCGCCGACAACAAAGATCTTCCACCCAAAATGAGAAGGCGTTTCGTAAAGAAGGCAGTCGATTTGCAAGTTCGCTTGTTGACCAACGCGCCTGACGATAAGAGAGTCATTTTGCAAACGGCGAAAGTCTATTCGCAATGGGCGGAACTATTAAACGAACTTACAGAGACAAAGCTCGCTCTGGATATGATCGAACAGTCAATCGAGTTGGTTGAGCCCTACATCGATGAACCAGAATTTGCGGAATCTAAAATCGACTCGATCCATGTCAAATCAGGCCTGCTCCGTGTACTCAAAAAATATGACGAAGCGGAAGAAACGATTCTTGCTGGCAGAGACTCTACACCTCAGGAATTGTTCGGCAAAGCCAAGAACTATTTTCAATTGGGCATTACAAAAACACTAAACAAAGATTCGAAAGGGGCAATCGTCGATTTTGAGTTGGCACTCACGATGCTTGAATCTCTCCAATTAGCGGAAGAAGTTGACCAAGGCGAAGTTGAATCGTACTTTGCCAAAGTGAATTATCATTTTGCGTGTGCCGAAATGAATTTGGACTTGATCGAGGAGTGTAAAGCTAGATTTCATACGGCTCTAACCTACTTCGACGCAATTTTGAAGAACCTCTCGCCTGAACATAAGAGTGAAAAATCATTGATTGATGTTGCGCGGTGCCATTTGCAATTGGCGAGGGTCGCTCGTGGACAACTTACGATAGATGAGTATGACGAGGAAGAGAAGCTGGAATGGTTGGCCCAGTCGCGTGATCATTTTGATCAGGCGGAATCTGGGTTTTTAAAACTGCTCGACATTAACCCTTTGATCAACGGCGGGTGGGGGCAGCTTGCGATGGTTTACGAGTTGAGAACCCGTTTGGAGACGGAACAAAAAGATCTAGCCGGTTCCGTTTTAGTCGCGGACAAGTTCGATAAGATGTTTCGCGCAACGCCTGAGCGAGTTCGCGAATATCGAATCATCGGTCGTATCCTTGCCGAGTCTCGATTGAAAGTTGCGAAGACGATGATCGAGCTTGATCAAATCGACGCTGCAACAAAGCAGCTTGGCCAGACAAAATCACTGCTCGATGAGTTGGTCGAGCAATATCCTGGCGTGGCGAAAATTGATGCAGCGATGGCAACCTGCAAAGAACTGTTGAAAGAGCATTCAACAGATTAG
>CAYMFZ010000605.1:0-3738 GCA_964389585.1 uncultured Pirellulaceae bacterium
CTCGAAGATCACTTGCTTGGTCGTCGCTTTTTCTAAAACTTAACGCAGAGCACGCCAAGAACGCTGAGACGCGCAGAGGAGATGGCTTTGCCGCCGCGTTCATGATTACGAGAAACAGTAGTGAAACAAATCGACGCTAAGTGGAACGCGATCCGGCAACGTGTGGCAAAGGGCTCGGTCGACTTGCTACCTTTAGAATCAATGGATGGTGAAAGAAAAAACGCGGAGCCAAGCTGACTCCGCGTTTAATAAATTCAGATCTCGTCTAACAAGATCTTGAGAGGCGTCGCCGGGACTCGAACCCGGGATGGTGGATTTGCAATCCACTGCCTTAGCCACTTGGCCACGACGCCGGTCTGTATCCCACCGTATCTCAACCGAAAATTCGGGTCAAGTGGACTGGGTAAACTGTTAGCTCTAGAGAGCTTAATTGATAAGGCCATCCGTCCCTTGCCAAGCAATTTGGCTACAAACCGGATAATCCCCACCCTTAAAGGTTCGGTTGATTCGATTGAGAACTTTAGCCATCCGTTTTTTCGTTTTGAAAAATTGAAGAGCTACCTTTCTGAAGGAGGTTTGGCAGATGCAAACTTGTCTCGACTGAAATTGCTGCCTTGTTTGTGTCGCCTCCTGAAAAAGCCTGATTGAAAGCGACGAGGAGTTGCTCATTTCGCATTTCAACCCGGTTTCCACCAAATATAGCTCTGAACTCAAGGCCGATCATGACAACCTCATCTGACCAAACGTTCACTCAAATTTCTGCCAACAATTCTTCCGTCGATGAGACGATTGAAAGTTTAGTTAATTTGGCGTGTGCGCGTGACGAGGTTGAGCATCGCTCAGATCGAAAACAACTTGAACGTACAACACGGTTGTTATTTCTTTCGAGTCTGATCTTGGGCGAAAGAAATCAAGAAGACGAGTGAGTTGGAATGGCGACGCTTTGACTGCATCCTTGCCGCCACATTACGCCAGCTTTCGACACATCGGCCGACAGATCATCCTCAACCGACCCACCCCAAAGTTTGATTGAGTGCCATCACGCTAACGCCAGCGACTCGTGAGTTTTGATAAACGCATTAAGGCTCAGATTCGAATCGCTTACCTTGCCAAGAATCACGCCGTTCGAACTCTTCGCCAATGGCTTTGAGAACCTGGTTCTTATCAAGGCACCATGCAGGTCCGACGAAATAATCACCAGGGGCTTCGCCACTTACGCGTTCGACAACCATCGTTTTGGGAATCAATTCAAGGAAGTCAACGAGCGTTGAAATGTATTCGTCTCGTTCCATCAATTTAACTTCACCGCTGCGAACTTGCTCTGCCAAAGGCGTCTTCTCAACGGCGTAAAGGTTGTGAATCTTGACGGCATCCAATCCTGAGACGGCGACTTCTCGAGCGGTCGCCATCATGTCTTCGTGGGATTCACCGGGCAGCCCCAGCATGATATGCCCGCACAACTCGAAACCACGCCCGATGCTTCGCTCCATTGCATCGACAAACGAATCGTGATTGTCGCCTCGATTCATCCAGTCCAAAGATTTTTGATGAATGGTTTGCAAGCCGTACTCAACAGTCAGCGGCAGGCGTTGGCCGAATTCCTCCAAGAGATCCAAAACGTCGTCAGGCACGCAGTCTTGACGGGTTCCAATTGCAAGTGCCACCACATCGGGATGCGAAATGGCTTGTTCGTACAGTGGTCGCAACACATCGACGGGAGCGTACGTGTTGGTGGCTGGTTGAAAATAAGCCATGAAGTGTTTGCATTTGTAACGTCGTTTGACGCGAGAAATACCCTCTTCTAACTGATCAAGAATCTGTTGACGAGGAAGCCGACGGCTGGGGCTGAAGCTTCGGTTGTCGCAAAAAGTACAACCACCTGTCGCCACGGTTCCATCGACGTTGGGACAAGTGAATCCGGCGTCAAGGCTGACACGTTGAACGCGATGGCCAAACACTTGCTTCAAGTAATAGCTATACCCGAAATATCGTAACCCATGGGCTTTCCAGTCCATTTGTTCGCGGTTGTGATCGCTGTATTTGGTTGACGACAATGGACCCACCGAATAGAGTTAGGTTATCTAAATCTTTATTGTAATCTTGTGCAAAAGAATGATTGCAAATTTTGCTCCCCGACATTCTGGGGCTTATCCTTGCTTTTGTACACCGTGAATTCATTTTAAGTAATGACCATGTTTGGTGAACTCATTCCCGTTGGTGGCGGCGATCCTATTCCGCTGATGAAAAAAAGACTTCGCGTTGGACGGCGAGAAGGCTGTGACATTATCTTGAATTTTGGAAACGTCTCAGGGCATCATTGCTTGCTTGAGATTGAAGAAGGCTATTGGTTCGTTCGAGATCTTAAGTCACGAAACGGCATCAAGATCGACGGGAAACGAATCATGGTCGGCGTCCGGCGTCGAGTTGATCCAGACGTTGAGCTGACGATCGCCAAGCACGTTTTCGAGGTCAAGTACGATCCCAATGCCTTGGGAGCTTATGGCACGCCGCCTCAAGACGAGCAAATGGACGACTTCTTCAAAGATTCGTTGCTTGATCGGGCTGGGCTGAAACGCTCGGATAAGAAGAAATAGCCATTGGTTCGTCAAAGCTGAACTGATTGGTACCATGTTTACGCCTGCGTAAGCATGTTCACAACACCGTGAAGTAAGGCATCCAGTTAGTGATACGTTTCAAATCAGGCCCGACGAACGAACCTCTTGCTTGGCGTTAAGTGCCTCGGATCACGACAACCTCTTCAAGGCCACGAATCTTAACCATTCGTGGCCTTTTTTCATTCTCATTGCTGTGCCAAATTGGCAGATCGTCGCCAAGCAAATTCATCAATTAATGACCAATCGCTTTCGACCAGGAAGTTGAAGCCATTGAAACCGCAGTTTGCAGGCTTTTTAAAGCCTAAAGTTCGAGTTTCCAAGATTGGCACGGACTTTGCAAATTAGTCTTCGCGAACACTCGGAAGCTGTCCAATGGGCAGGACCAAAAGTGTCTACTAGCGAATAGATGACGCGACGCAGATCGCAGAAATAATTGAACGACAGGAGAGCAAAATGGCTCAAGGCGAAAAAATCATCGGAATCGACCTCGGTACGACCAACTCAGTTGTCGCGGTCATGGACGGCAACGAGCCTACGGTTATCGCGAACCAAGAGGGTGACCGAACGACTCCCAGCGTGATCGCGTTTACCGATGGCGAAGAAACAATCGTGGGTGCTCCGGCTCGGAACCAACGCGTAACCAACCCGACACGGACTGTGTATTCGGTCAAGCGTTTCATGGGTCGGCGACACAGCGAAGTTTCATCTGAAGAAAAGATGATCCCTTACGAAATTAAGGGGGGCGCTGACGAGTACGTAAAAATTGGTGTTGGCGACAAAGAGTACACGCCTCAAGAAATTTCCGCCAAAACGCTTCGCAAGTTGAAAGAGGCTGCCGAGTCTTATCTTGGTCATAAAGTCAACAAGGCCGTCATCACCGTGCCAGCGTATTTCAATGACGCGCAACGTCAGGCCACAAAGGACGCTGGCCAAATCGCTGGTCTTGAAGTTGCTCGAATTATCAACGAGCCGACAGCCGCTGCGATGGCTTACGGCTTGGACAAGGCTCAGAAAGAACAAAAGATCGTTGTGTTCGACCTTGGTGGTGGAACGTTCGACGTTTCGGTTCTTGAATTGAACGATGACGATGGGATGAAAGTCTTTGAAGTGATCAGCACCAGTG
>CAYMFZ010000606.1:0-3726 GCA_964389585.1 uncultured Pirellulaceae bacterium
CAAGAGAACCAATCGACAATCAAATTCTTCTATTTCTTCACAACCTCAACGCGACGGCATGTGATAGCCACGGACGCAAGTCCGTGGTTTGTGAATTCCCAAAACAAGAGTCTCAACGCGACGGCAGGAGGTTCAATGTCTTCTCATCACGGCTTACTAATTCACGTCATCTTCTCCACCAAATATCGCAAACCCATCATCAAAGACGATTGGCGAGATGATCTTTTTGCCTACATTGGCGGCACGCTAAAAGACCAAAAGTGCGTCTTGCTGAAATCAGGTGGGATCGAAGACCACCTTCACTTACTTCTAAAGATCCACCCCCAATTTTCGATTTCATCAACCATCCAAATGATGAAGGCCAATTCATCACGTTGGATCAATAAAAACCAAAAAACGAAATTCAAATTCCAATGGCAATCGGGATACGGTGCGTTTTCCGTGAGCCAATCGCAGTTGAAAAAGTCAAGACCTACATCGCGAATCAGCGAGAACATCATCGCTTTGCGATTCGTTCAATACGATGGGATAGCGTTAAGGCTAAAATACGTAAGTGTTATCGAGCTTGAACGCCACAGCCCCTTGCAAATCAGTGTCAATGATTTGCCAAGATTCTGGGACGGACCGGATAGTTTGGCCGTTGTCAGACGATTCTCATCAATCAAGGTGTCCCATAAGTTGCTTGAGAATACGCTTTTGGTCTTCCGAAAGCAGATCTTCAACCTGTTTTTGAAATTCAGCGACCGACTTGTTTCGCGAGATTGAAAGTTCTTTCTCAGCGATCTCGACGTTTGCTTGAAAGGCTTTCGACAATTTTTCGAATTGACGCTTCTGTTCGTCTGTCAGATTGAAGTGTTCTGCGACCCTGGGGTGCAGCAGTCCAAAAGACGATCGGAACTTACTAGTCAAATACTGAAACTCTAGATTTCGAAAAAGCCTCATTTGATGAGGAATCAGAAAGTCAGACATTATTTTAGGGTAGGTGACTGAGCCGTCAAGAAAGTCGTTCAGTCGCTGATCGTGATGACCCGATGTCGACATGACTGAGAGTTGTCTTTTTCGCGCTGTGCGTTGTTCGTTGGTGAAATCCAGTTCGTCCCACACGAAGGGATCGTGAAGCAGTGCGTGAACGTGTCCGTACATATACTCAATCCCATGCTCGGCGAATTCATGAGGTTTTACCTCGCCAATTCCGGCTCTGTCTTTTTGTACGGATTTGTAATCGCCGACGGTCACGGTGTAAATCAAATGAGATACATCAATGGAAATCAAACTTCGACCACGTGCATCTCTAAACCAATGCACGGGTTCGCCAACTAATTCTCGAAAGTTTTGTGATTCAGCCAAGTTCAGGCTTTTCGAAACGCGATCGAAGTGGTCGTTGTGTTCGCCAATAAGTGACTCAAATAGGTCGCTGTCACCCTTCCGGATTTTGCTTTTCGCTTCCTCGAAAATTTCTCGGTACTGTTGCTTTTGAACTTCGGATAATTGGATCAGTCCGGCGACATATTCGTCATCAAGGTAAGAAAGTGCCGAGAACGCATTGGATTGGTTATCCTGCAACCGGGACTTAAGCTTTTTCGCAGATCTTTCAATTTGCAATTGCGCTAATCGCTCTGAACCAAGCAAATCCAAAACTTGTTTGGCACGATCTACGACTTGGTTACGTTTTCGTTGATTGTTCGCTTCGTCAGTAAAATGGTGCTTCGAGTCGTCATAGGGATCAAGCACCAACTCCAATGCATCTCTTTTTGTGCGCAATTCTTCAGCGGTTTCGATTGCGCCTACCATTCCTTTAAGATTTTTGAGTTCCGTTTTTGCGTTGGCGATGATTCGATACGATATCTTTATTCCTTGTTCTGAATCCCAGTCTCCAGTCGCCAAGAAGCGATCAAGCTCAAAAAACTCTTTAGGTACATTTTGTGCGAACAAGATTGGACCTCCAATGAAGACGAATGACGTAAACGTCAAAAACACTAATGAGAGTTGTGTCGAACGAAGCATCAATCAAGCCGTGGATCAAGTTTAGAAGTTTTTTGGTTCAAGACAATTTAGCACGAGATTAAATTGCTGAAACGTGCGGAGTTCGGCTGCCGTTGCGTTGCGACTCTGTGTCCGGGCCGCGAGGGAACTACGGACTTGCGTCCGTGGCTATCACCTGCCATCGCGTTGCGATTACCTGCCATCGCGTTTTGATTCGAGTAGATCCTCGCCGTCATTTGCGACTCAATGAATCCCAGATGTCAGACATGTCCGTTGCGACTGGCAACCTGATCTGGCAGGGATAAGCTTGGCGATTCGTCTTTGGTAAACAGGCACAATGGCTGAATTTAGCTCGTAGACGATAGTCGGCTTTTTTCGTAAACTGTAGCCTGACCGTTTTCGATACGGTTAATCCAAAGGGCGTTTCCGTCTCGCCCAGCCACTGATCCTTTTGGATTCCCTTGATGACAACTTCAGGTGCGACTCTCTTTCCGCCGGAAATTGAATCTTATCGCAATCAAATTGATGATCGACTTGATCATTATTCGCAGCTTGATGACGACTGCCCTGAGCATCTTCGTGAAGCGATCCGTTATTGCTTACTCGCGCCGGGAAAGCGAATTCGACCGTTACTGGTTTTGACCGCCGCGAAGATTTGCGGTGGCGAAATTGAAAACGCGATGCCGGCGGCTTGTGCCGTTGAAATGATCCACAACTATTCGTTGATCCATGATGACTTACCGGCGATGGATGATGACGAGCTTCGGCGAGGACGTCCTACTTGTCACATTAAGTTCGACGAGGCGACCGCGATTCTCGCTGGCGACGCTTTGATTCCGCTCGCTTTCGAGATTCTTTCTCGTGATACCAAACCGGCTGAGGTTGCCAACGAATGTGTTTTGGCTTTGGCAAAAGCCTCGGGGCCGAGTCGGCTAGTTGGCGGGCAGGCTGACGATCTTAATCTTCAATTCGCGCCATCGGACGTGGAATCGCTTGAGCGAATCCACCGAAGGAAGACAGGGGCGTTGTTGACGGTTTCGCTAGAATTGGGAGCGTTGACCGCCGGGGCGAGTGCAGAATATCGCGATTGTTTGATTAATTATGGAAAACACCTCGGATTAGCGTTCCAAATCGTAGATGATCTGTTGGATTTGCGAGGCAGCCAAGCCAAAATGGGTAAACGAACAGGGAAGGATGCTGAGCTTGGCAAGCAGACGTATCCGGCCGTGATTGGAGAAGAAGCAAGCGTGGTTCGCGCGCAGGAAATGGCAGATGCCGCCATCGAATCGTTAAGACCCTTCAAAGATGCCGCAACAGCTTTGGAGTTACTTGCAAGATTCGTCGTTAATAGGACACAGTAGTTATGACCAAGTTGTTGCCAACCATTCAATCACCACTCCAGCTTCACGAGATGTCGCTGGATCAGCTTAATCAAGTCGCCGACGAAATTCGCGAGACGCTGTGCAACTTGCTCAGTCTTCGAGCCGCGCACTTTGCGTCGAATCTGGGCGTGGTTGAGCTGACGCTCGCGTTGCATAGTACTTATGACTTCCTCCAAGACCATTTGATTTGGGACACTGGTCACCAAATCTATCCGCAAAAACTAATCACTGGTCGCTACGACGAATTCTCCACGATTCGCACCAAAGGCGGATTGATGGGCTATCCCAATCCAGCCGAAAGCGATTACGACTTGTTCATGACCGGACACGCGGGTTGCAGTGTTTCGACGGCGGTTGGTTT
>CAYMFZ010000607.1:0-3722 GCA_964389585.1 uncultured Pirellulaceae bacterium
AGCCAACAGATTTACAGTCTGTCCCGTTTGACCGCTTCGGTACCCCCCCAAACTCGCAGCCGAACACCTACCAAAACAACCTTACTTAAAGACCACCCAAAGTGATCGCCGCAGGATGAATCAGCGAAATGTTCTCAACTAGTGCCAAAGCCCGTCAAAAACGAACTTTAAAAAGCCGGCGGAGGGACTTGAACCCACGACCTGCTGTTTACAAAACAGCTGCTCTGCCAACTGAGCTACGCCGGCACAATGTTGGAGTCGGATAAATATATCGAAATCCGATTCCCCTGCAATACGAATTGACAGTTTTTCAGCACAGATGGTTCGGATGTTTTTTCACTTCGATTAATCGTCCAATGGATGCGGGATCACCGGACTTTGAATCTCATTCTCCATCGGATACTCAACAACCTCCCGTCCATCAATCCAAGCAGGCGGTCCCATCACAACGGTCGTGTCAGCCAAAAGGTCTCCCAAACGACGATTGTCGGGTCTGACAGAAGAAACCAACAGCTCAAGCAACGCAGTAACAGGTACCACAAAGATCATATTGCGTAACATCGATTGGAGAGGCCCGATCGGAATACCATTGCTCAAGCTTACAACGCGACAACCCGTGACCCACTTCCCAACGCTGACGCCGCCAACACAATCTTTCAACACCCAATAAACTACGAAAGCAGGAATTGAGATCCCAACCAAAACTTGAACCATCGGGAGAAAACTCGCGATTTCGGTTGCCGGCAAAGCATTGATACGGAGCATCCCAAGCCACATCAGAATCGGCGAAAAGTCAATCATCCAAGCCCACTCTCTTCGCCGTGAAACTGAAACCCGATCACGACTATTCAATTCCGTTTTCCACCTTGGCCCTAGTTCATTCCCAAGCTCACGCCCCACCCTGTCTCGATGCAACCCCTGAACAACCTCTCGCACGGGCACATACCGCAATCGAAGCAAAGCGTAGATCACCAGGAGAACCGGCGAAACGATCGACAGGATTGGCTGAGAATACTGGCTGAAAGAATACAATGAATTAGCCCAAACACTTGGCTGAGCATTGAAGACTGAGGCTGAACTTCGAAACGCAAGAGCTAGAGCAAGATCAATCGCTGGCTCAGCTATAAAAGTTGTCGCAACGAAAGCAATAAAAATTGCCTTTCCCTTCTGGCGCGGCCATGTAAATGCACACACCAGCACAACAAGACCAACGACTAACCAGAGAACATTAATGGCGCTGTATAAGAACATGAGCCCTCAAAACAAGATAAGACACGCGATTGAAAAGCGATACAAAATACACTTTGACGATATTCGCTGACCATTGCAAACAACCGAACATCTCGATCGCTGCCGTGCCAAATTCGTCGGCCCGTTGAGCTTCCACCCAACAACACGACATCGTCTTAATGTGCTTGGAAATTCGCGCCAGTCGCGACGGAAACCTTGACAATGTGTACTCCTCAAGCGTCCCTCGACAACCACCCGCTCGAAACGAAGTCAAAATGCCCACCACCAAACAACCCGCGCTTAAGTGCCTTGCCTGAACCAACGTTTCCTTTTAGCTGGACATCACAAGAGTTAGAAGCCGTTGAAAAGATGGCATGACTTGAGCCCGCTCAATTAGAGAACGAAACAGACAAAGCTCGGGGCCGCAAACCGACGATCTGATTGCAAAGCCAAAACAGGCCTGGCGTACGCCGAGGTAAAAGACGTTCACGTTCCATCACTTGAAGGCAAGCACACGACGCTGAAGACGTGCTCGCCACTACTTCACCTGGAAAGACTAGGCGTCAAAAGAAAATCGGCAACGAAACGCGACGCAAGCCGCCCCCTTTTGACGTTCGCAACAAACAACAGCACATAACCCGTCTCTAAAACCCCGAATCGCCCATCAACTAACGACCTCCAGTTGAGCATCAGCCTTATGCAAAACGAACTTACTTAAAAGCCTGTTTGTTATCCTTCCAACACTCGTTGATCAAGATCTAAGCATAAGGTTAGAGATTTTTCTATTTCGACTTGTGACGGAGAGTCAGATGGTAACAATTGCGCCATGCAAATTTGTGCCCCACCAATTCCTCGACACCTCTTCTCTGGGTTCACCTGAGCGGCTTAGCTTCAGGCGGCGTGCCCGTTGTTGCTTCATAGCGCTTAAGCGATTTCTTTAGTTCGAAGCAGCACTCCTGCAATTTCTTGCATTCGCAGGACCGTTGAAATTCATCGGGCAAATTCTTTTTTTATTGGTACTTCAGATTTTTATTAAAAGCAAAATGAATAATAAGACTTCATCCTCCCGTGGATTTACGCTCGTCGAACTTCTCGTCGTGATTGCAATTATTGGCATACTGATTGGCATGCTCCTCCCTGCCGTACAGATGGTTCGAGAAGCGGCTCGTCGCGTGCAATGCGCCAACAACATGCGGCAAATCAGTCTCGCACTGTTTAACTACGAATCCGCCCACATGCAATTTCCATCGGCGGGCCAAGCCAAACGTGGTGGCTCCGGATCCAATGCCGGACAAAACGTTTTCTTCTCGGACCAAGGTGAGCTGGAAAGCTTCAACAACGCGGCTCCCTCGGTTCAAGCTTACATTCTACCGTTTGTTGAACAAAACAATGTTGCCTCGCTGTTCAACCTTCGGTACCGCTACGACATTGACCCTAGCCTGCCACAAGCACCGACAAACCAACAAGCAGCAATGACGCCACTTGAGCTTTATCTTTGCCCATCCACAGGTAGAAGCAGCCGCCAAGACGTCGAAGGATACGGATTCACTGACTACTCCGCACCGGTCACGGTAAGACCTGGACTCAGCGGCGATCCGAACCAGCTGAGATTTAAGTGTGTTTTGAATGGCGACTCAAAACGACGGATTGCTTCGATCACAGACGGAACCAGTAACACAATTGCAATGGCAGAAGACGCGGGGCGAGCCGACGTTGCCACGGGTGGATTCATGGTCATCAAGACAGAAACAATGGATGATGGAACTACTGCGAACCGCCGTTCATGGGCTTGGGCGGATCCCGACAACGCTTTCAATGTTGATAAGCTCGTCAACAATAGCGCGTCACCTCGCGGTGGCCCTCCGGGATGCACTTGGGATATCGTCAACTGCGGACCGAACGAAGAGACGTTCAGTTTCCATCCGGCCGGGGCAAATGTTGCACTTGCTGACGGAAGTGTTCATTTCATCAACGCAAATGTTGATGCCCAAACTTTCGCCGCGCTAATGAGCAAGAATGGTGGCGAAGTTGTCTCGATCGTCAACTAACGTCATGATCGACATAGGTAATAAAAACTGGATTGTTGATATCGATCTGTTGGAGGTGAATCGAGTTAGTCGATGCTCCATCGAAAATGATCATTTTTCAAATTTTATAGTCATCGTTTCAATTGGATCGGTGGCGTTTTTTTATAAAATTGTAAATTCTGCTTGTTTACAAAAAAGCAAAACGACCTTAGATCCTTGAATGCAGATGCTCGTTATGACCGCGGAGCATTGATCGTCGTTGATTTCTCCGAAATCTTAACGCGCCGCAGAAAAGGTGGAGGGCAAAGGTTCAGTGCCAACTGAATTCGGCAGATAAGCGGCGGACTCGGCTAGCTATTGAAAAGCTCCTGGCACATTGTTGAAATACGACATACGAATCTGCTCATTGATATACAAACTGTCGCGAATTTGGAAAACAAAAAAAACGCAGGACGAGGGTTGCTC
>CAYMFZ010000608.1:0-3709 GCA_964389585.1 uncultured Pirellulaceae bacterium
GATCCGGGTAACACTGCGGCTGAACCCAAATACAAGAACCGAGTGCTAACGTGCTGCGGCTAAAATTAAAGCTTTGACAAACCACACGTTTAGTTTTAAGAGAATTCCAAACTCATTGCCAATAAAAAATAAGCGATTGGGGAAATGACTAGCACATCCCTCATTACTATCGAGAGATTGAACAATTTTTTTCTTGTTCGAAAGTGGTCACAAAGTGAAAGCAGTTGATTCTGCCTACTTTCCGCTGACAAATTCTTTAAGCTCCGCGGTCAAAGGCTCTAACGACGAAGCAAATTTCTCAAAGACACTCCTTGCTGAATTGATATCCTGCTTGGAGGCCAACGACTCCATTTTCATCGCCAGCTCTGCCGATTCACGTGCCCCTAGATGAGTCAATGCTCCTTTGATCGAATGAGCACTGAGCCTCAACTCTTTGTCATTATCGGATTCAAGTGCGTTACGAATGTTGTCAACAAGCGAATCACGATCTTTCAAAAACACTTTGATGAGTTCATGCAATAGCTGATGATCGCCACCGACGGTTTCAAACGCATGAGCCCAATCAACAAGCCGGACAGCTTTGGCCTCGGCCTGACCACCTGACGCAGTTTCAATCTTTGAACGATAACCGGTCTGGCTTTCAATCAATTCGTATAACTCAGCCGATCGAAACGGCTTGGAGATGTACTCGTCCATTCCTGCGGCAAGGCAACGTTTGCGATCCGCGGCGCTGGCATGAGCGGTCAAAGCAATAATGGGAACACGATGCTGCGCCTGAGTTTGCAACTTTCGAATTTGAAAAGTCGCCTCAAATCCGTCGACTTCCGGCATCTGGACGTCCATTAAGACAACATCAAACTCGGATTGGATAAACTTATCAATTGCCTCCTGTCCATTGGACGCGACAACCACCGAATGACCAGCCTTTTGAAGCAACGTCACGGCCAGCTTTTGATTCACCAGGTTATCTTCGGCCAACAAGATTCTAAGGGCGCGTTGAGATGAATTCTCATCGACCGGTCGAGTGCCATGCGATGTCGTCACAGGTTCGACTAAACATAGTACCGACGCGATTGAATCGACCAAGTCTTGTTCCTTGACGGGCTTAAGCAGTTGATCATCGATACCCAACTGCCCACGGTCAAATACGCCTTCGGAAATATTGGTTGCCGTCAGGAAAATAATTTTGGTTTTGGCAACAACATCGTCACCACGAATCCAAAGTGCCAACGTTGGACCGTCGTCTTCGGGCAAGTCGATATCCGTGATCACTAACGGAATCGGATCCTCGGCGAGTGCCATGCCCTTCAACAATTTGATGGCTTTCTTCGCGTCGTCACACCCAAACGTTCGAACGTTCCAATAATTCAACGTCTTCGTCAGGCTGGCCATCATCTCTGGATTTCGAACCACCAACAAAACGGTTTGTCCGTCAAGCAGATCAGACTTTTCAACGAAACTCGTCGAGTCCGTATGGAAAGCCCCAACGAAAAAGAACTCGCTCCCCTTGCCCAACGTACTCGTGACTTGCAACTCGCCTCCCATCAACTTCACAATCCTTGAGGCGATCGCCAGCCCAAGCCCAGTCCCTCCATACTCCCGAGTCGTCGACGTATCGGCTTGCTCAAACTCGCTAAAGATCATTGCCAGTTTGTCATCGGGAATTCCAATTCCAGAATCTTTCACTGAAAAACGCAAATTAACCTTGTCGTTAGAAAATCCAACATTCTCGATGACGACTTTTACCATCCCCGAGTGCGTGAACTTCGTCGCGTTGCTGACCAGATTCACCATGACTTGTCGTAGCCGCGTCAAGTCGCCAACGATTTCCGCTGGAACATCGGGAGCGACATCCACGATGAGCTCAAGGTTCTTTGCGTGAACGCGAATCGCCAACGAACGCAGCGTATCGCCAAGCGTATCTCGCAGATTGAACCGCTGACTTTCAAGCTGGACTTTACCTGATTCGATCTTGGAAAAATCAAGGATGTTGTTAATCAGCTTCAACAACGATTGCGAAGAGGTCTGAATTAAGTCGAGGTAGTCGCGATGTTCTCGATTGGTAACACTGCCAAGCAACAAGTCAGTCATCCCAATGATGCCATTCATCGGCGTGCGAATTTCATGGCTAACGTTTGCGAGGAAATCACTTTTAGCGCGGGACGCCGATTCAGCCAACTCTTTCGCGCTTCGCAAAGCTTCTTCGGCTTTTCGCCGATCGGTTACATCCCAAAACATTCCTTGAATGCCGATCCGGCGACCATGTTTGTCAGTAACCGCTGCCTTAAGGACCTCAACAAAGATCGAATCGTCGCCGCTGGCATGTTCCTCGATATCGTGAAACGGCAAACCCGTTTGCAAAACCCACTCGTCGTCCTTCTTATATTTTTTGGCCAGTTCTTCGTCGAACAAATCGAAATCGTCTAGACCAATCACCTTATCCAACGGCAACTCAAGATCCTTACAGTATCGACCATTGGCAAACACAATCTTGCCATCGCGGTCTTTGCGAAAAACATTGATGGGAAGACTCTCAACAAGCGAATCGTAAATCGCCTGCGATTCATCAAACTTTTGCTCGACTTTCATTCGCGATGTAACATCGCTGGCCGTACCGCCGATGTACGCCGGCTTTCCCGATTCATCAAAGACGAGACAAAAGAAGCCCAGGAGCCAGTGCTTTGAACCATCCGGCTGAACAATTCGGAACTTTTGATTGAACTGAATGTTCTCAGTGATCGCCGCCAAATTCTTGCGAAGTAGTGGCTGATCGTCATGGTGAATCGAATCCAGCCAAAGCCCTGGTTGCGACTGCAACTCATCCGACGAGCGGTCGTAAATACTTGCGACTGCTGGATTGAGATAAAGCAATTTCTGGCCATCCAACGCAAACGACCAAACGAGATCGCTAACGATATTGAGAAGTCCAGAATAATGGTCAGAGCTCAGCATCGAATATGGCTTTCACAAACGGACAGCAAAGTCACTCCCAACACTCGCGGTTCGAATTCTGATTGTATTCTATTTTTAATCGCAAGGTGTAAATTCGAGTTGGGATATTCTGAGAACTGCAACGTGGAACCAATTCGATATTCATTGATTGTTGTTGGCAAGGTTTGGTGTGGTAACTTCTGCCGGAAGATTGCTACTGTCATGCTAGAAGACTTTTGTTGTCATATTTGGTGGGTAACTTCTGCCGGAAGTTGCCAAGAAGCACAAAAGACCAAATTTCGGCATGCGTTTATTCGATAATCGCGTCCATTCATCGACTTGGTAACTCTCGGCAAGAGTCACCCACTAAATTTCGTAGACTTAATACTTAAGGGCTAACGCAGGCTTCAGTTTGTTAAAAGCAGTTTTACTGAAAACGACTTTACAGTTCTCCTGTTGAAATATTGGCACGAAAAAACCGAATGAGGAGAACCCATTCGGTTTATAAATCTAACTTAGACACGGAAGCTGTTTGTAGCCCCGATCGACTCGTGGTTCGTCAGACCTGGAGTTCATAGTTGTGAGCCGCGACGCGCAAGCGGCCGGGCACGTAAACCCGGCGACTCACGTCCCATCGTTTCACACCGCGAGCTGGTCAGTCAGCCTGGACAGACCACTAAGCAGCCTGCGTTACCGCCGCCAAAGCCGCATCGTAGTTTGGCTCATCAACAATCTCGCCAACCAATTCGGTGTAAGTGACTTTGCCACTGCCATCGAC
>CAYMFZ010000609.1:0-3679 GCA_964389585.1 uncultured Pirellulaceae bacterium
CTCGTTGATACGCTGAACGCGGATCAACTGCGACCCTCCCACTTTCAGTGAGAGGTTAGTGCCTAACCAATCTCCTGATAGGCAATTTGAAGTCTTGCAGATTCCGCTATTGTGTGACTAAGATTTGAATTGTCATCCCGCTGTCCCGGCTCACAAAAAGCACTATTTCAAAATGCAAAACGTAAATCACGACCAAGATTCAAATTGCCAATCGAACCACTCATGGCTTCGTTTTGAAAAAGTGCTTTCAATGCTTGCTGTTTCCCTTTTTGTCTTGAGTTGTTTTGGGGCAACAGGATGCGATCTGGGGACCTACAATCAACGTTTGAATGAGAAACCAGTCGCGCCTGCAAAAGAGGCACCTGCTGAAGATTCCAACGAGGATGCCGAAGCAGATGCGGGTGACGCCGACGATTCCCAACTGCCATAGCCTGCTGATTGCGGGTCTTTGGCGAAGATCGGCATTCAACCCAAACTCTGTTTTCTGCTACCATCCGCTGATTGAAGCTTTCGCGCAGGATGCGCATTGGATGTAAGAACAGGATCTTCGGAGTTTTCATTGAGCTTTTCCTCCCGGATATTTCCCTGGGCCATTGGTTTCGGATTGCTGAGCGTCGTGCTCGCAATTGCCGCCAAAAATATGATCGTGGATCTCGACTTGTTCCATGAGATGGCGCTCTATCGACAGATGGAAGCCGAAGGAGAGATGCCCACAGCCGATGCGTTCGCCTATACGCCAACCATCGAACCGGTTGTGCATCACGAATGGGCGACGGGAGCCGTGTTGTATCTTGCGACGGTCAAATTGGGCTGGGGTGCGACCGGGCTAGTTCTAATCAAGTACCTATTAACATTTGCCGTTTGCATTGGCTGTTGGATCTACGCGCGACGGCATGGTGCGAGTCTCGCCAGTGTGGCAGTGCTCGGTCCGATTGCGTTAAATATGGGCGGCTGGATGGCATTCAACAATATCCGTGCGCAACTGTTCACGTTGTTGTTTTTGGTCATCCTGTTTTTTTTGCTTGATCTCGATCGCAGAGGAAAACGATGGTGGATCTTGTTGTGGTTGCCGGTTTTCGTTGTCTGGGCCAACATGCACGGCGGCGTGGTTTCCGGAATGGGGATTCTGGGTGTCTATTGTTTTGCGAGATTGATTGAAAGCTGGCTTGAGACTAAATCGTTTACGGGCACACTTAAACAAGTCGCACACCTGATCGCCGTCGGCGTTGCGACGATCCTGCTATTAAATCTGAATCCCTATGGTTGGGAGTACACGCCGTATCTGGTTAGGGCAGTTTCGATGCCTCGTCCGCTGATCATGGAGTGGCTACCGATCTGGGAAGTCAAATTTCCGCTCGTTTATGGCTTGTCCGTTTTGATTGCCGGGTATGCGATTTGGCGAAGCGGAAAAGAGCGACTGTTCGAAACTTTCGCGCTCCTGTTGACTGCTTATCTGGCCGCCAAGCACTATCGTCACGGTTCACTTTATGCAGTTACCTGGGCCTGTTTTGTTCCCGCGATGATTCAGCCGACTGAAATCGGAGCAACTTTGGAGCGGCTGTTTCAAAAGTTCCAACCACAGTTGGCGGTTGTCGCGATTGCGATTGGGGTAGTTGGCCTGAGCTATTCGATGAGCGAGCGGTTTTGGGAGCTTCGCGTTCCCAGTGCGAATTTGAATGCGAACATTCGCGAGTCGTATTTCCCGGTCGGTCCAGTGGAATACCTCAAGGATCAAGATTTCGAAGGCAACTTGTTCGTGCCGTTCAGCGTCGGGGCGTATGTCCAATGGAAACTTTATCCGGAAGTTAAAGTTAGCATCGATAGTCGTTACGAGGTCGCGTATCCGGCTGGTGCCTTGGAAGAGAATCTAGACTTTTACCTCGCCAACGAAGGCTGGGAAGAGACACTTAACAAGTACAAGACTGATGCTCTGTTGATCCCCAATGAATCGCCGATTGACGAAACTCTAGCGCGGGCTTGTGAATCAAATGAGATCAATTGGAAACCAGTTTATCGCGACAAAGGTTTTAAGGTTTATATCAAAAGGCCCATGGCCAATAGTCTTCGATTTGTCGACCGTTCTAACGAAACAATTGTTGGCGTGTTCCCATAATCAGGAACTGCGACCCAAAATGAAAGTGTCTTAGGCTTCCAGTCTGAGATTGCCGCGATGAACTCAGGCTGGAAGCCTGAGGCACTAAGCGGTCTTCGCCGCCAGTCTGCTCTGAATGATTTGAAACGTTCCAAATGCTGAAACTCTTCGCCATCCCAAGCTGGATTAGAAGGAACTACTTTCAAACTTCAGCGTCGAGATTCACGTGATTCAAACTGCGACTGACGCGCATTTCAATCATGGCGGCGTAGAAAATGAACACGCTGACTGCCACCAATAGGAATTGACCCGAGTAGATAGCGTAAATTCCGAATCCAATTGCCAGGGCTTGGCCAATAATTCCAGCGATTAGCGTCGCGCTATGATGCGAAATGACGAGCGCCAAGCAGCTTCTTAAAACGCGGCCACCATCCATTGGAAATGCTGGTACGAGGTTAAATAGGAACAGCGCGAGGTTCATCCACATCAGAATGCCCGAGAACTGACTCCATCGAAAGGTTGATTCAACGATAAGGTCCGCGCCCGAAAAGTAGATCGCAGTTCCCAGCAGGATAGCGATCAGCAAATTAACTGCCGGGCCCGCAATTGAAATCAAAAACTCTTTGAGTGGAGCGTATGGCATTCGATCAAGTCGAGCCAATCCACCAATGGGTGTGATGATGATATCTCTGGTTCCGATTCCAAATCGTCGCGCCATCAATGCGTGCCCATACTCGTGCATCAAAACACATGTGAACAAAGCGGCAACCAGCGTCATCAAAACGCCGACCATGCTCCAAGGCATTTGGGCCTGAATCCGACATCGGTAAATGATGTAGAGCGGTAAAAAGACGTAAGTCCAGTGGAGGAAGATGTCAATCTTCGCGATGCGTCCGATTTTCAATCGCATTTTGTCGATGGACTTTCCAGGAAGTTTTAAATCAGCAATTTGCTAATTCGTTGCTTCAGCCAGTTCATTTTTACCAAGCAATCGTTTGTCGCCGTCGCGCACCGTAAATCCTGTTTTATCAAGATGCTCGCAAAGCGGAATCGCATACTTTCGGCTGGTATCAAGGATTTGGCGAATCTCGCTCATCGTCAATCCGTTTGCCTTCACAATTTCCTCGGCCAATTTCGCTTTGGTTTCGTCGACGACTTCGGAGTGAAGGTACCAGTCGTCCGCAACCTTTACGAGTTCCCCATTTTCCATTGCCATCTCGAGCAGCTCGCCGACGGACTCTTTATTCTTCTTCGTTGCCGCGATCAATTCCTTGACGTTTGGGGCAGTGATTCCGCCAGCCTTTACAGTTGAGATCAAATCTTCCAGCAAGACTTTTTGGCCCT
This sequence comes from uncultured Pirellulaceae bacterium, assembly GCA_964389585.1. Taxonomy (GTDB): domain Bacteria; phylum Planctomycetota; class Planctomycetia; order Pirellulales; family Pirellulaceae; genus Mariniblastus. The sequence continues at coordinate 3,437 of CAYMFZ010000609.1, forward strand.
TCGAAAGTTTAGGCCCATAGCCAACAATGCCAATCGAATTGATGTTGGCGTTGACCTTCTTTTGGCGCTTTAACTCGTCGATCACAAGATTGAGCAGTTCAGGTTGTTCAAGATAATTGAACTCGACATTGATGACGGATCGAGCGTGGGTAAATCGAAGTGGCTGAAGTTTGTGCAATCGCTCCAAAGTCTTGAGCAGTCGGTCGGCGAGTCCATTAAAGCGATCTTTGTGAATGGTCACGC
>CAYMFZ010000610.1:0-3676 GCA_964389585.1 uncultured Pirellulaceae bacterium
CATCTCGCCGGACTCTGCCTTCGCGAGGAGCTCTCCCATCACCGCGGCGTCACCACTGCGTTTTTCCAACGATGCCCGTACAGACGAAACAGCATCAGTAACCGCCTCCAATGCATTGGCCAACTGCGGAACTTCAACTTCAGGGAACTCTTCCACACCCGGTTCCAAAACATCGTCGGCCACGCCTTCAGGTTTCGAATCACCTGGATCGTTGGCGACAGCGACCGGGCCTGCGACACGTCTTGAAAAATCGAAGACAGAGGTAAACCAAATCAGAAACAAAACGGCAAACAGGAATCCGAACAACATGATCAGCGCAACCAACCACGCATTCAAATTGTCGTACCGCGAAGTCTTGGTCTGGACCGAGAGCTTGGGTTTTGGAGGTGAAACAAATTCAGTGCTCAACGCAGCGTCTCCCGGTTTGGTTGGTCGTTTTTTCGGTTTGAAACTTGATTCTACTTAAACTCGAACGATTCCACATGAACCTCAAATTCATCTCCGTTTCGATCTAATCGAAACATCGTCCGCTCAATGTGCTCAAGCGACTTGCTCGCTGGAAGAGACTTCAGCTCAGCCGTCTTTAGCAACTCAATCGTTTGCGCCGGGTAAAAGTGGACCATTAAAGCGCTCGAGTGGTTGGCTTGAACGGATTGAGCAAGCCTTCGATCGAATCGTTTTGCCGCATTGTCCAAAGGCACGAAGTAAGTTGCCTTCGATTCCGCTATCCGATTGGAATGAACTACCAAGTTCATTTTACCCGGATCTTTGATTCGCCAGATGTCATCTTGATGCTGACTGACGACACCAAGTTCGATTTGAAAATGTCGAAGCTGAGAAGCGTACTCGTCGAGGTTGCCAAATTCATAGCGGATTTGCCACCGGCTAGAAGGGTCGTCGTGATCAATCACTGGCATCGGATCGCGAGGGTCTGTTCCTAATCCTCCGTCAGTTCCAGTTGCTTTAATGGACGCATCAGATGCGGCGAGATTTCCAGATTGAACTGCCGAAATCGAATCGGTAACCTGATCAAAAAGGCTGACATTAATGACTTGGTCAGCAAGGTCTGGAGCATCGGCGAGCGGGTCAACGAGATCGGTTTTTTCCGTCTCAATCGGTATTAGACCTGCGTTTTTTCCGTCCGTGTGACCTTGGCCATTGCTAGGTAACGGCTGTCGCAACAACATCGTTGCAAGGATCAAAAACACTGCACCAGCAATCAGAATACCTGCGACCAGCGCGGCGTTGAGATTGTCAAATCGAGTGACTCTCAAATCACCCATTCGTGGGCGCAAGGATGACTCGGCAAATTCGATTGATTGTGTGTTCATGAGTTAATCCAAAAGTTCAGCACCGGGGCGGATTTTGAGAAACCATTCCGTCCACTGCTCCTTCATCTGGTCAAATTCAACTCGACACTCGCTTGATTCTTTCGCCGTCAAAACATCGGGGTCGCGAAGTCCGTTGGTGCGTGTTTTTTCCGAGATGGTCATCGAATCGATCTTTCGACTGATTAAACGCAGGCCATCGTGGGCTTCAACACAAATTCTTAAATCTGGATCACCCAAAGCGTACAGAAGAGCTGGAACGTTGTTCATGTCCTGCTCACCGGCGAGGAATCTGACCGCAATCAAACGCCGGAAATAGTCGCGGGCGCGAATCATGCTTTGGAGGAAAGCCTTGATTTCACCTCGGGATTTGTCGTCTTTTTGGCGAAATTCAACAATCTGTTTCTTCAGTGAATCCGAAAGCTGTTGAAGCTGTTCCGCCGAAGCACCTTCCTTCATCATCTCGATCATCGCACCCAGATCTTTTTCTGCGTCGATTGATTTGATTCGGCCTCTACTGTCCGTCAGTAAGACACCATCCGTAAATCCGACGGCTCCATTGGCTCGACTCGTCTGAACGGGGGCCGTGATGACTTCGCTGCTGCGGACTAAAACCAAGACACCGAACGCCGTGGCAAGCTCTTCAGGCTCGCGCGCGTTTCGCTTGAAACCACCCGTTCCGTCGACTTGTGTTTTCAAGTACTCAACGGATTGGTCGTACCATGTCGCCAATGTTCCGTCTCCGAGGTCGCCTTCGGATTGCTCTCGGAAATAGGAATATCGCTCCATCGCATACAAGTAATAAGTCGGCCATTGGGCTGGATCCGGGCGAAAGTTGTTTTGCAAAACCTGGTTGCCCGCTCGCGTGCCGTTAGAGAACTTGGCACGGTCAAACTTCACCAAAGGCCCAGTTTTATTGATCGAAGCTTCGCCATCGACGGGCGGAACGTAGATTGAAACCGTCTTAGGGAGCCCATCATTCTTCTTCGCAAGCGACTTGCTCATGGACTTTGCCCGCTTATTTAGCTGCAAAAAATCAGCCAAAAGGTAAGCGGTACCAAGCCCTGCCGCTTGCATCGACAGCGAGTTTGGCGAAAGCTTGACGATGCGTTGCCCGGGAAGCTGCTCCGTACCGTTGTGCTGATATTTGTAATACCAGGCCCCGCCTTGCTGGGCCTTGAGTATCCACTCCAGAGTTGACTTCGCCATCTGAACGTCGACATTGAAGCCATGATGTTTAGCGACGAACATCGCTAAAGCGGCGAACTGAGTTTGGGAAGTATCCGCAGTGTTGTTGTCAGTTACATAACTGAACGCACCATTGGGCTCCTGCCGGAACTTCATGAACTTGAGCAGTTCTTTGATCTCTTCCTTGTATTTTGGAGCGTCAGTCTCCGCCAACAAGATCAAAGCAAGAGATGGAAAGTACATCTCGTTCTCTTCTTTGATCCTTTCAATATCGGCGGCGATATCTTCACAGGCCGATTTCACCAATGGGACGCTTTTGGGGACCCGGCCTTGGTAGCGTTTGCCATGCTCAACAATCGCCAATGCAGCCAACGCACGATACTCACGCGACATTCCAGGTCGACCCGACTGCAGGAACGCAACTCCGGCATCGGCCATCGCTTTGACATCGGGATGGTCGGGCGTGTAGGTGACTTGGGCTTCCGAAGATTGCGAAAACCCAGCGATACATAAGAAAAGGAAGGCCGAAACGGCTTTTTGCAAGTTCATAATGGCTTCACCCCAGTGAATCTTTCTTCCCAATTGACAAAACGAATCAACGTTCAGTCTTCAAGTCGCTTCATCTGATCGCCGACTTCCGAATCACCAAATCTTAATTCTCGATTGGCGAATCCAAGCCCGCACAACGACCAATTCGAATATCGAGATCCGATGATTTGTGGCGGAAGCAGAACTTTTTATCGTAATTTTGCAGCTTTGTATTGTCAACCAAACCCAACGTTTAAGCTCGCCGAATCCCGACTCACCCCAACAGACTTCAACCCAATACGCAACTTCCGTTTAGGTTCTACCGACTTTCTTGAAAGTTTGAGATGTGGCGATTCTTGCGCCAATTTGGCTGATAGGAGACAAGCCGAGGTCCACTACCTCGCGCGGGTAGATCGAGATGGTAGAGGAGTAAGCATTCAAGGCTAATTCCTTGGTGTAGGCGTGAAGAAAACGGTCGGCAAAAGGTCGATTGACAGCCCGATCATCCATTGAGTACCATCTTCCGCTACGAGTTTGCGAGAGATTTGCTTTCCTGGAAAGCAGTTCATTCCCTGACTGGTCGGGTAGCTCAGTTGGTAGAGCAATGGATTGAAAATCCATGTGTCGGCGGT
>CAYMFZ010000611.1:0-3672 GCA_964389585.1 uncultured Pirellulaceae bacterium
ACATCACTGGCATCCCAATCGTAGACGTCGCCACCGATTTGAACTTTTATGTCGTCGGATTGAAAAAGCTTCAACTCATGAATGCCGCTCTCACCATTTAAGACACGCGTCCAACAATCATCGACATCACAACTGAGTGACGTTACCAATCCCCAGCCAGTAATGACCACACGCCGCTTCATGTTCTTAAACCTTGTACTGGTGTCTTAATCTGAGCTGTATTGAAAATCAGCGATCAACGGACCGCTAAAAAAATACCGCAGGATAACTTTAAAAGCCATCCTGCGGATTGTTTTGAATACGTCGACGACGTTTCAATGTTTCAAATGATATGCAATCGCTGAGGCACAAGCCTAAGCAGTTGCAGATGACTTCTCGATGTGATTGATCGCTTCACCAACGGTTTGGATCTTCTCAGCTGCATCATCAGGGATATTGATGTCGAACTCTTCTTCAAGCTCCATCACCAACTCAACTGTGTCGAGTGAATCCGCTCCAAGATCGTTTACGAAATTCGATTCTCTTTTGATTTTGTCTTTATCGACGCCTAGCTGCTCAGCAACAATATTGACGACGCGTTCTTCGACCGATGACATATATCGGCCTCCTTCTTAAAAATAACCTGCGGAAAACTGCGTACACAAAACTGTCGACGCAACTGTTTACGTTGATACTCAATTTGGCCTCTAAAGGTTCGCACCGATTGCGAAAACGAATTAGACGCCCTTGAACACCTGCCTAAAGATAGAGGATTACGACAAAAAGGGTCAAGTCAACATCGCCAGATTGGGGCTTTTTTCCAGTACTTGCCGTATTCTAGCCCTCAATATGGACAAACTAAGCCGTCATTCCACCATCGACAGTTAGAACTTGCCCAGTCACGTAAGACGCTGCGGGACTGGCGAGGAACAGCACACAAGCCGCCACATCGTCTGGCGTGCCAATTCTGTTGGCCGGAATCCGCTTTTTGACTTCGCCCAAAATCGCTTCGCCCAGTTTCTCCGTCATTTCGCTTTCGATGAAGCCGGGAGCCACCGCGTTGACGGTGACCTTACGTTTGCCAAGCTCCTTGGCCAGACTTCGCGTCATTCCAATCACACCTGCCTTAGAAGCCGAATAGTTCGTTTGACCTGCGTTTCCAATCAAGCCGGAGACGCTTGAGATGTTGATGATCCGACCAAATCGCTTCCGCATCATCTTTTGCGAAGCCGCCCGCGTGAACAAGAATGTTCCCCGCAAGTTAACGGCGATTACGTCGTCCCATTGCTCATCCGACATCGCGGGCAACAAGTTGTCGCGAGTGATTCCCGCATTGTTAACGAGAATGTCGAGCTGGCCCCATTCTTCAGCGACGGTCTCAACGATTTTCTCAATCGCTTCTTTTTGACTGACGTCGGCTGCCATGACTTCGGCTTGCCCACCTGCGTCGGTGATTTGCTTGGCGGTTGCCGCAAGCTTCTCCGCGTTGCGAGCAACGAGAGCAACTCGAGCTCCCGCGGCACCAAGTGCAATGGCAATCGCACGCCCTAGCCCTTGCGAGGCACCTGTGACGATTGCGTTTTGACCTGAGAGGTCGACTTTAAGTGATTCTAAACTCATTGGTTTTCCAAGCTATGTTTTGATTGTTTGTTTGGGTTTGATTTTTGGTGGATTGAATTTTGTAAAAGGTGCATCCGGCGATTTGGACCGATTGATTTCAATTGTTTAATTTCAGATTTCAGATTTCAGATTTCTAATTTCTAATTTCTAATTTCTAATTTCTAATTTCAGATTTCTAATTTAGACAACTGGCTCACACTCTGACTGTTAGCTCAGCACATTAGTCCAGCACACCATGGCATTTCGTCTTTCGATTGATCCGCTTCATCAAGCTTCGCAAGACGCGTCCGACACCGACTTCATAAAACTCATCGTATCCATCGGCCAACATTTTTTCGATTGAGTCCTGCCATAAAACGGGACCGCAAACCTGCTTGACCAATAGCTGCTTAAACTCAGCCGGATCAGAATGCGGGCTCGCATCGACGTTCGAGTAAACAGGGACATGCGAAGTCTTAAGTTCCATTCCGCCGAGCGCGTTTTCAAGTTTGGCGACGGCTGATTCCATAATCGGTGTGTGAAACGCACCGGCGACGGCAAGTGGAATGCACTTCATCGCTCCGGCCGCTTCCGCGATGGCGGGTACTTTTTCGCAACTGGCTTGGCTGCCTGAAACGGCGATGTTGCCTTTGCATAGTAGGTTCGCGACTTGCAAGACTTCGCCGTTCACTCGAGCATCGTCACAGACTTTGTCAGTTTGTTCACGATCAAGCCCAAGTACGCTGACCATCGAACTGGGCGTTTCATCGGCGGCATCTTGCATCGCTTGCCCACGCTGCTGGACCAGCCGCAATCCATCTTCAAAACTCATGGCACCGGCAGAGGCCATCGCAGTATACTCACCAAGACTCAACCCCGCGGCTCCAGCACAATTTTCAACAACGTCGGGAGAATCGTTTTTCAGTTTTTCAAGCGCCGCCATACTGCTGACGTAGAGTGCAGGCTGACTGATGACCGTCGAGTTCAATTTTTCCTCGGGACCATTGAAGCAGATCTCAGCAAGATCGTAGCCAAGAATTTTGGCGGCTTGATCAAACAATGCCTTGGCAGCAGGAAGCTCGTCACATAGCGACTTGGCCATGCCGACCGTTTGGGCACCTTGGCCCGGAAAAAGGAAAGCTATTTTGGACAATGAAACACCTCTAAGAAACGATTGATTGACCCGTCAATCTATGAAGCGAGTTTTTTTGTGTCAACGATGGACAGACATTCGCTGTAATTCGGCAATTGAATCATGAGCCCGTAAAAATTCGAGAAGGCTAGGAGTTTGAGCGAGCAGGACTCAGGCTGGAAGCCTAAGACACGGAAATCAAAAAAGCCCTGGCTGACCCTCGCCGCCTTTGGGAGGTTCAAGCTTCATATGAGCGAATGCTTTGGCCGTTGCCACTCGTCCGCGCGGCGTACGCAAAATTAGTTCGCTTCGAAGCAGGAACGGCTCGACTTCGTCCGCCAAAGTATCGGTGACGGTATTCATCGTCGCAGCGATCGTTCCAATTCCAGTCGGCCCTCCGAGACAAACTCGAATCAGCGTATCAAGGTAACGACGGTCTTGGCGATCGAGTCCCAACACATCGATCTCAGCCATCTTGAGCGCGTCCTGGGCGACCTTCACATCAATTTTCCCTTCGGCGCGACTTTGTGCGAAGTCACGAACCCATCGAAGTCGATTGTTTGCCACGCGTGGCGTGCTGCGACTGCGTAGGGCGACTTCGATTGCGGCGTCATCAGTAATTTCAATTTTTAAGATGGCCGCATTTCGATGAACAATTTTCGTCAACTCTTCCTGCGAATAGAAATCGAGATGTTCACGAATTTGAAAGCGATCACGTAGCGGCCCGGTCAACATTCCAGCACGCGTTGTCGCACCGATCAGTGTGAACGGAACGAGTTTGAAGTTGTGCGTCCTTGCGTTGATGCCTTCGCCGAGAATCAAGTCGATCCGAAAATCTTCCATCGCCGTGTACATGTACTCTTCGACAGATTTCGGAATTCGATGAATCTCGTCGATGAACAAAACCTGTTTCGCGCGGAGGTTCGTCAGACTGGGGACTAAATCTTTGGGAGCCTTGAGAC
>CAYMFZ010000612.1:0-3659 GCA_964389585.1 uncultured Pirellulaceae bacterium
TTTCGAGGGATTGGCCTTATTCGGGGCGGAGCCAGTCCCATTTTCCGCTTGGCAGAGAGTCTTGGACCCGATCAAGATCCAGACTAGTCCTTAGGACTTGGCCTTGAGCCAGAGTTTAGCCTTTAAGCAAAGGCTCAAACTCTCCTCCGACAAAAAATTTTGACTTGGAAAATTGACGAACATTAGCTCGTTTTGATCTCGATTTCCAGTTCAGGATCTGCCTTCAAAGAGTTTGTGATAAAGCACGTTTGCTCGGCTTTTTCAAGCAGTCGATTGGCACGCTCGGCATCTGCATCCGCAGGAATCGTCAACGTCGCTTTGATGTTAAGCGCAGTAAATTGCATCGCGCGTTCGACTTTGTCCAGCGTACCCGTCACTTCGCATTGCAAATCGGTCCACGAATACCTGGACGCTGCGGCAATTGCCTTAAATGAAAGCACGAAACAGTCTGCAACCGCTCCAACCAGTAGATCCTCAGGTGACCATTGCTCTCCCGTGCCACCAAACTCTTTGGGTGGTCCGGAGACAATTCCTGGAAGCCCTTCGCCTGACAGGCTAACAAGGTCTTCAGGTTTCACATTGGCAGTGACGATGTACTGGTGGCTCATGTTGTGAGTTCGCTTCAAAATTCAAAGATGCTGTGTAGGCACCCGACATTCAATTGAGTTGTTGAACGTCGGATGCTTCTGATCTGCTTGCCAATTACTGGGTTTGACCAAGTGTGGTGACAACTTGATCGATCAAATTGAATTCCAGGGCCTCTTCAGCAGTCATGAAGTTGTCACGGTCCGTATTGTCTTCAATCTCTTGAAGTGTCTTGCCGGTGTGTTTGACTTGCAGGTTGTTCAAGCGTTCTTTTACGCGTCGAAGTTCCGCACGGTGGATCATGATTTCTTCTGCAGTACCCTGCATTCCCGCAAGCGGCTGGTGAATCATGATGCTGGCGTTAGGAAGTGCGTACCGTTTTCCCGCAGTGCCCGCGGTCAGCAGCATCGCGCCCATCGAAGCGGCCTGACCCAAACAATAGGTCGCCACGTCGCACGAAATGAATTGCATCGTGTCGTAAATCGCTAATCCCGCCGTGACGCTTCCGCCAGGCGAATTGATGTACAAGTGAATGTCTTTTTTGGGATCTTCAGATTGAAGAAACAACATCTGAGCAACCAATGAATTTGCCAAATCGGCGGTGACCTGTGTGCCGAGAAAGATAATTCTGTCTCTCAACAGGCGACTGTAAATGTCGTAGACGCGTTCTTCGCGACCTGAATTGTCGACAACGTAAGGAACGTATGCCATGGAATATAACTCCGCTTGTGCGTTTGATTTGTAAACTTGGAATGGCTATTTGGAATCACTAAGACTTCGACTGATCAATTGATTGCATTAATCGTCGTCGTCATCGTCATCGCTGGATTGAACCATGGTGATCTCATCGACCACGCCATACTCTTTGGCTTTTTCTGCCGTCAGGAAGAAGTCTCGATCTGTGTCTTTGGCGATCTGATCAACCGTTTGGCCAGTATGCTGGGCCAGAATTTCGTTGAGGACAGATCGGTTTCGCAGGATCTCGTCAGCCTGAATTTCGATGTCGCTGACCTGGCCTCCAACACCACCGTGAGGCTGGTGAATCATGACGCGCGAATTTGGAAGACAGAATCGCTGCCCCTTGGTACCGCCTGCCAATAGGACCGCTGCGCCGCTTGCCGCTTGGCCGACGCAGAATGTTGCGACAGGGCAAGACATGATCTGCATCACGTCGTAGATCGCGAGAGTTGCGATCACGTCGCCACCTGGTGAGTTGAGGTAAAAGTTGACTGGCTTTTTCTTGTTCTCTGATTGCAAGTAAAGCAGTTTCATAACTAACTCGTTTGCGTTGCCGGTGTGGATTTCACCCTGCAAGAAAACGATGCGGTTTTCCAACAACAAATCGCCAAGCGTCATTTGTCGTTGACGTTGGTATGAAGCCGATGAGTACGAGTTTTGAAGCTGAGAAAGTGGATCCATCGCGGAGCCTTGGTTGAATTGTGGGTTGCCGTTCAAGACAAATTCCTTTTCAAGTGTTCGGTTTACTTAGTCGCAGAATCGCAATCGCGAAACCTAAGTCAGGATCGTTCTCCCGCGACTTGCATTAAAGCTATCGCGATTACAAAACGGAGACAAGACGAGATTCAAACCGGCTGGACACTCCGATTTTGCAACATTTACGTTTCGATGAAACGGACATTGCAAATTGGTTTCTTTTATTGTTCGAAGCGCCCCAGCTTGGGAAGAAACAGGCGTCAGCGTCCGTCAGATACGGAACGATTTCGAAGCGACTGAGACCAATGGACACGTCGTGTCGTGCAATTCAGCATTGACGGAAATCAAGTTTGCTGGTCTGTCTGAACACATAAAAAAACGTAGTGGATCCTGGATAAGATCCACTACGAATGTTTTCTCAATTCAATTGTTGCCTTTGGCGGTTTGAACCTGCCATCAGCTAAATCACTCTGCTTGCGAACCTTGAGAGCTGTTCACATTAGGCTGGACGCCAGGAACTGGTTCGGCGTCGCCACCGTCGTATTTGGCTTCAGGAATTTGACCTTTTCGGCCAGCCGCAAAAAAGTTCAAAGCAGAAGAGTCCGCTTGCTCGTCCATTTCGAACTTGGTGCCTTTAAAAGTTGCGCTCTCGGTGATCATATCGATGACTTTTCGCTCGATGATCATGTTGCGAAGCGAGTCCATTTGACCTGCTCGTTCAAGGCGGGCACGAACGCGACGTGGCGAGTCGTTTTGTTGCATCGCAATGCGAGCGATCTCGATTTCGTAATCATGAGGCTCGTCTTCGATGTTTTTGTCTTCCGCAATTCGCTCCAGAATGAAATGCTCTTTCAAAAGCGTTTCTGTCTTTTCCAGAATGTTTTTGCGAAGTGTGTTTTCGCGAGCGACGATTTCTTGTTCTGAGAATCCGCTGGAACGCATTTCCATGACTGAGCGATCAAGCTCTCGCTTTGATTGACGCTTCAAAAGATCCGGCGGCAATTCCCAATTCGCAGATTCAGTTAAGACTTTGCTGATCTGGTCACGGATCGTTTCGCGTTGGGCGTACTGCAAACGCTCTTCCATTGAGGATCGAACCAATTCCTTCATTTTGTCGACTGATTCAAGTCCGAGTTGAGTCGCGATTTCCTCTGTGCCTTTGCTCTCGACTCGTTTGACATCGAGAACTTCAAACTCAAGCTCAACCGTCTTGCCACGCAGGTCTTGGTTCTCAGCGTGTTCGCTGATCTCAACCGAAGTCGACTTTGTTTCTTCCGCCTTCGCGCCAACCATCAGCTTGTCAAAAGCATCAATAGTTGCGTCTGACAGACTCAAAGAAGGGCGGACTTTGATAAGCTGTTCTTCCTGAGTGCTAACGACTTTGCCGTCATGCGAAGCTGTAATGTTGCAAACAACGAAGTCATCGACTTTGGCGGCTTCTTCAATAGGTGCTAGGTCAGAAAACTGAACTGACAACTCGCCGATTCGTTCGTCGACATCCTTGTCAGTGAATTCTCGCTCAGGTCGCTCAAGCGACAGACCTTCCCATTTGGGAAGATCGAATTCCGGGCGGACTTCGATGTTGAATTCGTAAGTCAGATCGCCTTCTTCAGGGATCGTGACTTGCTCAAAATCCAGAT
>CAYMFZ010000613.1:0-3638 GCA_964389585.1 uncultured Pirellulaceae bacterium
CCTTTGGCAAGCTGGCTCAATTCAATCAATCGAAACGGAACGATTGACATACTGGGACGAGATAAACGACCTCACGAAAACAGGGCGACTAAACGAGAACGCGAAACTTGGAGCTGGCGACGCTCCCAACAAATTGCTTTACGTTCAAGACGATCAGTCGCTTGGTAAAAAACCGTCAAAGCAGATCAGCTTTTTGCCTTACGTTCACAACGTCGATTCATTTGGATACGATGCGAAGGTCGTTGAGAAAGGCGTCCCTTATGAAACCGAAAGCTGGGGATGGCTGCTTGACCCAAAGTGGTCTGGGCGAGTCGCTTTGGTCAATGAACCTACGATTGGATTATTTGACGCGGCGTTGGCGGCCCAATCATTAGGACTCGTAGAATTTGCTGACATTGGCAACATGACGGAACCCGAGATCGACGCGCTGTTTCGGGTGCTTGTTGACTTGAGGCGAAGCGGACACTTCCGCGGCGTCTGGAGCAGTGTTCCTCGCTCCGTCGAATTGATGAAGCGTGGCGAAGCCGTCATCGAGAGCATGTTTTCACCGGGCGTATTTTCGCTTCGTGGCGAGGGTGTTAATTGCGTTTACGCTTCCCCCAAAGAAGGCTATCGGGCTTGGCATGGCGTGATGTGCCTGTCATCAAAAACGACTGGCCAAAACAAAGACGCTGCCTACGAGTACATGAACTGGTGGCTATCCGGATGGCCGGGCGCGTTTATCGCTCGCCAAGGTTACTACATTTCAAACCCGCAAAGAGCGAAGACTTTTCTATCGCAAAATGAGTGGGATTTTTGGTATGAGGGAAAGACGACGCAAGAAGACCTGCTTGGGACCGACGGAAAAGTCGTCGTTCGAAAAGGTGAAAAACGTGACGGAGGATCGTACCAACGTCGATTTAGCAACATCGCCGTTTGGAATACAGTTATGGAAAGCTATGAATATTCGTTGGCCGCTTGGAATGAATTCTTGTCCGCAGCTTGAGTCCTTCTCGATTGAATTGAAACGTTGATGAAAAACTTTTCGTTAAAATCTAAGATCTACATTGGGGTTGCGGTAATCGCATGCCTGCTGCTGCTGATTGGGTGCGTGTCTTATTTTGGACAGTCTCAATTAGCCAGTGCGCTTTCGTCGCTACAAAGGGCGAACGCGATTAGCTCGAATGTTTTGGAGCTCGACCGTGACGTCCAAGAACTCCGAATGAGAGTTGATCGGTTTGTTACTACCGGCCACGAATCCCTTGCTGATGAAGTCCGAAAAATTCACGAGCGTATTTCCAATCGCATTACCAAAGCCAAAATGGAAACAGATGATGATGAAATCGTTGGTTTGTATGAACGGATCGAATCCCACACAGAAGTCTACGGACAACAATTCGAGTCAGTCGTCGAGGAGCGAAATCTTCGTAAAACGCTGGTCGAACTTGAGCTTCCGCAGCAGGCCAGCCTCGTTCAGGGAAAGCTCGACGCTTTGTCCAAGCTGCTTGACCGGGAGAGTTCATCCGAAGATTCGTTAAACTTGCTGAAAGCTCAGGCAAACTTTTCTCAAGCCGAAAGATCGTTGCTTCGATATTTCGCCAAACCCAATTCGAAACGGGTCAACGAATCGGTTGCGTTCGTAAAGCAAGCGACCAAAAACATTAGAGCCATTAAAACCTCCAGCGATCTCAAGAACGAGATTGCGACGGGACTTGTTGAGTTCGAGCGGATTGGAATCCGAGCGGTTCAAGCAACGCGAAGCTATCTATTTTTCCAAAACGTTGTGATGTCTGGAGAACAATCGGAAGTCAATTTCTTCGCCAAGAAACTGAGCGAGCGAGCAAGAGAAAAGCAAGACCGGATTTCCGAGTCCGTTACTTTAACAACTCGAAACGTAAACTGGATAACCAGCCTCACGACCATCGGCGCAATCGTGCTTTCCTTGCTGGCTGCAGGACGATTTATGTTTTTGGTAATACCACCAATCGCGGCCCTTACATCGACTTTCGTCAAACTTGCCAAAGGCGAAACTCTACAGGACATCCCTGGATCTAACCGGGAAGATGAAATTGGGAAAATGGCAAAAGCCGCCCAAATTTTCAGTGATCGCAATCAAGAAACCAATCGACTGCTGGAACAATCTGAACTCCTCGCAGCCCAACTCGAAGATCATGCCCGAGAACTTAAGGCGTCAAACGACGAACTTGATAGCTTTGCCTACGTGGCTTCACATGATCTGAAGTCTCCATTGAGAGGAATCAAACAGCTTGCATCCTGGATCGAAGAGGACTCTGCGGGCAAGTTACCCGACGAGTCGAAAGCGCATCTTCAACGGCTTCAGGCACGAGTTTCTAAACTGGAATTACTCTTGCAGGATTTACTGGACTATTCGCGAGTCGGAAGACTGAATGCGAGTGTCGAATCCGTCAACGTTTCCACTTTGATCAAGGATATTGTGGAGATTACAGATAACCCAAACAACGTTAAGATTTCTTGGCCTAATGACTTACCAACTTTCGAAACCTTGTCTTCACCGTTAGAACAAGTATTCTTGAATTTGATTGGCAATGCCATTAAACACAACGACGATCACAATCATGGAATTGTTGAAATAACTTGGGCCAACGAAGGTGAGTTTTACGTATTCAATGTTTCAGACAATGGTCCGGGCATTGCCCCACAAAACCACCAACGTGCTTTTCAAATGTACCAACGAGTCGGAAGCAAAGATATTGACGGCAGTGGAATGGGATTGGCGATCGTCAAGAAACAAGTGCAACGTCTAGGCGGAGAAATTTCGCTAGATTCCTCGGAAGGCGAAGGGGCGACGTTTTCCTTCACATGGCCAAAAGAAGTTAACGCTCAACTTGAAGAGAAGAAAAATGCCGAAACAGTTTAACCCCATCGTAATGGTTGTCGAGGACGATTTCGTAGACTCCGAAGTCATTCGGCGTGGTATCAAAAACAGAAAACTCGACTACGAGATTTTCAGTGAAAACAATGCGCGTTCGGCGCTGGAACTCCTTCGAAGCGATGAGTTCTCAGATGAAAGCATCGAGAAACTGGTGATCTTTCTAGACATCAACATGCCTGGCATGAACGGCCACCAATTCCTGGAAGAGCTACGTAATGATCCCAAACTCAAAAGAACCATTGTGTTTGTGTTGTCATCATCTGACCACGTTCGAGACAAAGCTCAAGCTTATGAGCGGAGCATTGCTGGGTATTTCGTAAAATCCAACATTGATGGCTTGCTGGATACACTGGCGGTCTATGTCAACAACGTCGAGTTCCCGCCTTGCCCATCTTTATAGGATGAACGCGGGTGCACGGGTCTTTGAGGCAGAGCATTCGCCGTGGTTAGAGCTTCGGGCTTGCTCAATGGGCAATCAAAACAAGTGCGGCTGAGAAGATTCGAACTTCCACGGGATTATCTCCCACTAGGCCCTCAACCTAGCGCGTCTGCCAATTCCGCCACAGCCGCTTTTGTTGTGTCGTGCGATGAACAAAGCCGTCATCAAGCAGAGCAAAGATTATGAAGCTAATTTGTTGATCGTCAACAGGAGAACTTTAAAGTCGAATCGAAACTTCAAGGTTGCGATAAGCTGACATGCTTGGGCTGACATGCTTGGGCTGACATGCTTGGGCTGACATGCTTG
>CAYMFZ010000614.1:0-3631 GCA_964389585.1 uncultured Pirellulaceae bacterium
GTACGTACGGTGGTGTGGGAGGACGGCGGAAGTAATTCCGCCTCCTACCCGATGCTCATAGGCTAATTTGGATTTGAAATGGATACGAATCATGTTGGCGATATCGCGGAACAGGCTTCGATATTGAGATGCCTTGAAATGGGCTGGGGCGTTTGCCGACCAATCGGAAATCGACTGCCCTACGATTTAATCGTTGACATAGCGGGCTGGACCGCAAAAGTTCAAGTCAAATCAGCTTGGTTCGACAGCAAGTCAGGAAACTATTTAGTAGACAATCGGCGAACCAAGACTAACCGCCGAAAAATGGTGCGCAGCAATTACGCTTTAGACGACTTTGACTTTGCTGTGGTTTATGTAGCGGAAGTGAGAGTCTTTTACGTTTTTCCAGTCGAAGTCTTTGTGAGTTACGGAAGCACGGTCACTCTTGTTGAGTGCGAGAAAAGACAACGTCGACCTAGGTCTTTTCAAAATCGAGAAAGATGAGATTTGTTTGTGACGAGCCAAATACAGCGAAGTGAGTGATTCGTACTTAAGCAAACGCTCCGAAGAACTTTTCAAAGGTAACTAAGCTCGCCATCTCTGCGGTGCTTGAAACCGAAAGCTTCGAATAGGCGTTTCGTCGGTTTTTCTCGACTGTCTTGATCGAAACACCAAGGCGGACGGCGATAGTTTTGTTGGGAATGCCATCGGCCGCCAGTTGAATGATTTTTCGCTCCCGGGCAGCCAGGTCTTCGAGGTTTGCAGAACGAGACTTCAGGATTTGAAATTGGCTCGCTGCTTTGATTGCCTGATCTAAGGACTCGACGACTTCTTCGTGCTCACTGAAGTCGATTGTTTTCGCGATAGTGCCAGACTCCATAGCCGCATTGGTTTGCGTTACGACGATCTGGTCATTGCTGATCGGATTTGATGCGTTCTCAATGAGAACAGTTGGCAAGAAAGCTTTCTTGCTTTTTGCCAACTCACTGACCATTGGCTTGTCAGTTATGACAATCGTTGGCTGGTCTGAGTTCTGGGAATCGTCGATCGTCTTTTCCAACTGTTCGACGGATTCGTAGACCAAGACTCGAGAAGCGGGACATCGCTCGCAGACAAGCTGCTTTGCGAATTGAAGGCTGTCCAAATTATCAAAAAATAGAAGAGTTTGGGGATATTGCATTGCGTATCTCAATTTTCCAATTTGGGACTTCTTCAACACCCCTGTTGTCGAAGCGAAAACTGATTTCTGAACGAGGGAGTCTCGTTCGAATTCACTGATAGCATTCCTGTTTGAACAAAAAATAGATTTGAGCAACGAAAAAGTAGGGTTATCGCTATGCGGTTCGCCGCAACGAGCTTTAGGATATTTTTCGAAATTGTTGTTCGAATTCCCAAGATAGTACTGGCGGCGGCGAAAACTCCTCATTGAAAATTTTTTCGTCAGCTTGGCGGACCCCAAAATCAGGAGATTACCAATGCGAGCATTCTCAAGAAACGGTCTTTGTCTATTTTTGATTGGGAGTGTGGTGCTCAGCCAACTCGCGTTTGCCAATCTCGTGTCCGCTCAATCGAAAACCCGTTCGCAATCAAAAAAATCTGCGGAGTCCGAGTTTCATCGAGGGTATTATTTGCAGCACGAATCCAATGATTTTGCAGAGGCGATTAAAGCTTACAAATCAGCCCTGAAGCTTGGAGCCAACGAGAGGATTCGTGTTGCCGTCGACTCAGAGATGGCGGAGTTGCAAGAGGAGTTAGCCACAGCCGATTTTGCCAGAATCATGCCTGCCGATGCAATCGCCTACTTAGAAATATCCAATCCTGCCGATCACGTTGAGCGAATTGCAAAGGCGATGGGGCTGACGGGGAAGTCTTTTTCTCCAGGTGAAGAGAAAGTCACAATTAAGATCGATGGTGAACTCGCCATCTCATCCGATTTTCAAATCAGCCCTGCCCTTCTCCGCGAATTCAAAAAGATCCGCGGCGCGGCAATCGCAATCACCGACTTGCGCGAGAATGATCCACCGTTTGAAGGCGTGGCGGTTTTGCATCCGGGTGATTCGGATCTGATTGGTGGTTTTTTGGAAACGGGTGTTCAACTTGTAACGGCGACTGAGAACATTGGCGGCTTTCCTACATTCAATGTTGAAGGGCAAGTCTGGCTCGTAAAGACGGAGCGTCTTGTTCTGGCTTCAACGAGCAAATCAAAAATTCAAAAGTGTCTAGATCGAATCAAGGATCAAAGCGTGAAATCGCTGGCAGATGTTGATGGTTTCAAAACTGCCAGATCCGGAAATGCTGACGCCGCTGTTTTTGCTTTTGTGAATCCAGAAAAAGCTGTTTCGAAATTCGAACGCTTCATGCGGGATGAAATCGCGATTGCAAGAATGGCTTTTGATCTCGATAGCATGGAGCACGTCACGGCAGCCGTTACCGCAACCGATCGAGGTTTGAAAACGCGTTTTCACGTCAAGTACTCAGAAGATCATAATAGCTTTGGCTACGGGTTGATTCGTACGGTTCCACTTTCGAAAAAAGCCCTCACGCATGTGCCTTCAGGGGCTGCAGGAGTGGTGGGAATGGGCCTCAACCCAAAAATGATTCTCGCCGCCCAGGCCGCGCAAGGTACGAGTCGACATTTAAGTGCTTTGGATATCGGACGAGAGTTTTTTGCGAATATCGAAGAGGTCGCCGTCTTCGTCCTGCCGTCTGTCACGCGGGAGAATGACGAAATTCCAAATGTTGGTTTGGTCATCGCTTCAAGCGACGTTGAAAAATCTGATTCACTTTGGAATCAAATTTTGACTTTACCTTCAATGCTGAAAATAAAAGATGGTCCGACTGCAAAAAACATTTCGATTGATGGTTCGAGCGCACGCGAGTATTCGTTTCCGGATCCGAGTGCTCCAAAGTTAGTGATCGCAAGAATCGGCGACGAAGCCTTGGTAGCTGGAACACACGCGGCTGTTCAAGCCGTCATCAAAGCAAGAAAAAGTGGCGAAACACTCGCCAATGATGATCGAGCCAAAGCGTTTTGGGAATCGAATTCAGAACACACTTCGAAAACAGCATACGTCAACGTAGGGCGGGCGCTTCGACTGGCCGCATCACTTGAGGGTGGTCGGGCCGCAAGTGAAATGCGAATGGTTAGCGAAGTGATTCAGGATCTTGTCGTGACACTGGTTGTCAATGAAGCGCCGGCAGATTTCGAAGTCGAAACCAATCTTGTCGGCTTGCCCCAGTTTGACGCAATCATCAAGGCCGCGGCGAAATTCCAACCAGCCCAAACTCGAAGGGCGATGACGTCGAAAGAGGTTCAACCAAGTGTGAGTGACCGAGACGTTCGTGTAGACCGACGGGTTCGAAAAAGTAATTCCGTAAGGAAAGATGACTTAATTGAAGCGAGCAGGGAAGATTGATCTGCCAGTTGATTGACGAAAGACATGACAGGTTGTGACCACGGATGCATGTCCGTGGTTTACCTGATAAACCACGTAGTCCCAAGTGCGGCAAAGTGGATCATATGAGCTGAATAGAATGTATCACTGGGAGCCATGCCTCACGATAGTCGTAAGCATACTTACGCAAGCGTAACATGGCACCCGTCATACGCATGGCACCCTTCATACGTCCCGGTTCTGCTGAGGGATGCTCT
>CAYMFZ010000615.1:0-3597 GCA_964389585.1 uncultured Pirellulaceae bacterium
CGGATGCGATTGGTTTTCCACTGGTGATCGATTGGGCTACATCAGTCGTTGCGATGGGACGTGTGCAGCAATTCCAGCGTGAAGGTTCTCAGCTTCCTCCTGACGCGGCCGTTGACGCAGATGGAAACATGACGACCGACCCCAATAAGGTTGCCGCGCTTTCAACGTTCGGGCGACACAAGGGGTATGGATTGTCGATCATCAATGAGATTGTCGGAGCTTTCATCGGTGGTTCACTGCCGACCATTCGCTCGCGATGGGGACAGACTGAAAACGAAAAGCACACGCCGGCGTTTTACTTCCAAGTCATTCATCCCGACGCGATGAGCGGCAATGCGTTTGCTCAAGGTCGTTCGCAAGCCGAAAATGTCAAAGCGGTTTTGGAAGACATCGTTGGACATGGCAATGACAAATGCTTGTTGCCTGGTCAAATCGAAGCCCAGTCAGCAGCCCGTTCGAAAGCGAACGATGGCTTGCTGTTTTCGTCTGCTGAGATCGCTGCGTTCAATGAAGTCGCTACAGAGTGTGGACAAAAACCTTGGAATGAAAGCGACTTAAAAGTTGCCGAATAACCAACGAGCGACCTTAGCACTGCCAACTTAAAATCTCAAAAAACCAAAACGAAACCAAGAACTTATGTCAGCAAATTACTTCGAATCGCTATTCTCACTAACCGGAAAAACAGCCGTCGTGATTGGCGGCACAGGCGAATTATGCGGTGCGATGGCTGAAGGTCTGGCCGCCGCTGGTGCAAATGTCGTCTTGGTCGGACGATCTGAAGAAAAAGCCAAAGCACGAATTGCCTCAATTGAATCCAACGGGGGAACGGCTTCTTTTGAATCCTGCGAAGTCGACGAGAAATCCAATTTGGAAGACTTACTCGCTCGTGTTTTGGCGAGCGCTGGCCAAGTCGACATTCTCGTCAACGGAGCAGGGACTAACAGTGCGACGCCGTTTCTTGATATCCCGGAAGACGAGTTTGATCACATTTTTCGCATCAACATGAAAGGCGTCTTTCTCGCCTGCCAAGTTTTCGGCAAGTATTTTGTTGATCGCAATGCTGGCGGCTCAATTATCAACGTCGGTTCGATGTCGGGCGTGATTCCACTTTCGCGCGTGTTTACTTATTCCGCGACCAAAGCAGCCGTCCACAATATTTCAAAAAACCTCGCCCGCGAATGGGCCCCATTGAATATTCGGGTCAACACTTTGGTGCCAGGATTCTTTCCGGCCGAACAGAACAAGAAAGTCCTTACCCCCGAACGCGTTCAGCAGATCATGGGACATACGCCGATGAATCGATTCGGTAAAGCCAAGGAATTGATTGGTGCCACGTTGTTGCTGGCCAGTGACGCTGGTTCGTTTATGACAGGGACGGAGATGATTGTGGATGGTGGTTATGCGTGCATGACGATCTAATTTTGCGCAGCAAAAATTAGATTCATAATCTCAATCTTCATCTTACTCATAAACAAAATCCGCCATCAAACTTCATCCGACAGTGAGCCGAAGGCGCTAGCCTCGGGCCAGAATCAACAGCAAAACGCGCCACTCGTTGGGTCGGTCTGGGGCTCACCCGAACCCAATTCAAGACTTAAATCTTGGATCTTCTTAGCGCGCCCTCACTCAACGCCAACTCAAAAATCTGCTTGGTTCGTGACAGAGGATTACGATTAGGATTAAGATTAAGAGTAAGAATTGTTTGTTCGCGCTCGCTTTTGAATTTTTGCGCGTTCTGATTATCGACGCTAAATATATATGCCAGGAAATTGAAGACACATGACGTTTATTGACGATGACTTCCTGCTTTCCAATGAATCCTCCCGTCGGCTTTATCACGAATATGCCGCCGATCAACCGATCATCGACTATCACAATCACTTGTCGCCGAAAGACATCGCAGAAAATCGGCGGTTCGAAAACCTATTTGAAATGTGGATCAACCATGACCACTACAAATGGCGTGCGATGCGAGCCAACGGGATCCCAGAGAAATTCGTCACTGGTGATGCCTCGCCCAAAGACAAATTTATCGCGTTTGCAAAAACGGTTCCGCAAACCGTCCGCAACCCGCTTTACCACTGGACCCACCTTGAGTTGAAGCGGTTTTTTGGAATCCACGAATTGCTTTGTGAGAACAACGCCGAATCCGTTTGGGATCAATGTAACGAGCAGATTGCGAATAGTGACGAGCTTACCACTCAGGGGATACTGAAAAAGTTCGGAGTGACCGCGCTTTGTACAACCGACGATCCGACCGACGATCTTGAGTATCATCAACAACTGGCTAATTCAGATTTTGAAACAGCCGTGTATCCTGCGTTTCGACCAGACTGGGCATTGTTTGTTCACCGTCCTGACGAATTTATTGTTTGGTTGGGAAAACTTGAAAAAGCATCTGGCGTTACGATTTCAAGTTTGCCAGACTTGATTACGGCCTTAAGAAAGCGACACGATTTTTTTCATGGGCTTGGGGCTCGGCTCTCGGACCATGGCTGCGAATTCGTACCGGCGGAATTTTGTGACGAGGCGACGGCCGCAAAGATTTTTGAAGCCGCGCGAAACGGAACGGCTGCGTCGCAGGATGAACACAATCAATTTTCAACTTTCATGCTGCTTGAACTGGCTCGCATGGATTCGGAAAAAGGTTGGACGAATCAGTTTCACACGGGTGTCTGGCGGAACAACAACACTCGTTTGTTCGAATCGGTTGGACGAGATCTTGGTTGCGATTCGATGGGTGACACGTCGCAAGGGCGTTCGCTTGGGCGATTCCTTGATCTGCTTGATCAAGAAGGCTCTCTACCCAAAACAATCGTTTACAACCTCAACCCGACTGATAACTACTTGATCAGCACCATGATTGGAAATTTCCAAGACGGTGAGACGCCGGGCAAGATGCAATTTGGATCCGGATGGTGGTACCTCGACCAGAAAGAAGGTATGGAGATGCAAATCAACACGCTTTCGAACACAGGATTGTTGCCACGATTCATTGGCATGCTGACGGACTCGCGCAGCTTTTTGTCGTTCACGCGACATGAATATTTCCGTCGAATTCTGTGTGACATTTTTGGACGAGATATGGAAAGCGGCGAAGTTCCAAACGATTTCGGAATGATCGGATCAATCGTCTCGAACATTTGCTACTTCAACGCCAAGAATTTTCTTGGATTGGAGAAGGCGTAGCGACGTAGCCCAGGTTTTGTTCATCCTCTTAAAATCGAAAGATTCAAAATGATTACCACCAACGAGCCGCCCAAGTTTCCAGCAGGTGAATTCGATCCGCCGGGCGAATATGGGGCAGAACAGAAGTCTCAATACGTTGAGGGCTTGCGAGCATGTCCGACGAAAATTCGCGAGGCGGTTGAAGGACTTGATCAAGAACAGCTTAATACTGTCTACAAGAATTGGTCGATCCGACAAATTGTCCACCATCTTGCGGACAGTCACATGAACGCCTACGTCCGGTTTAAGTGGGCGTTGACGGAGGCTTCTCCGCTGATCAAGAGTTACAACGAGACGAAGTGGTCCGAGCTTTCGGATGCACGTGAGTCGTGCATTGAGCCTTCTTTGGTATTGCTCGATGGGTTGCAT
>CAYMFZ010000616.1:0-2560 GCA_964389585.1 uncultured Pirellulaceae bacterium
AAAGTCGTACAGGGAGAGTTGCATGGATGAACCATCGGAATCGAAAACTGTCCTTTATCAACGATACCCCAGTTAAAACGCATGAAGTCCAAAGACAGCGGTTGGGTAAATCGGCGAATTTGCCTATAAATCTGGCTGGAAAAAACATTACTTTGACGCAGGACCATGTCCGGATGACCAAGTTAACCCCGACGATATTCCAAGTCGTTTTGAATTTACTCAGTCGCAAGCTCGCATATATGAAATGTGGCAGGCCGGAGGCTACTTTCACGCGGAACCAGATTCATCGCGCGAGCCCTACACGATCGTAATTCCTCCGCCGAATGTTACGGGGGCGCTTCATCTTGGTCATGCACTCAACAACACGCTTCAGGATACGCTGATTCGGATGAAGCGGATGCAGGGATTTAATGCGCTTTGGATGCCGGGGACGGATCACGCTGGAATTGCGACGCAAGCCGTTGTCGAAAGACGTTTAAGAGAAGATGAAGGCAAAACGCGTCACGATCTTGGGCGTGAAAAATTGGTTGAGCGAATTTGGGAATGGAAAGAACAATACGAGGCTCGGATTCTTGGCCAGTTGAAACAGCTTGGTTCAAGCTGCGACTGGGATCGAACCCGTTTTACTTTTGATGACGTTTGCGCGAAAGCTGTTCGCCATACTTTTTTTGATCTATTCAACAAGACGCTTATTTATCGTGGCAAACGACTGGTTAACTGGGACACAGCTTTGCAAACGACCGTTAGTGATGACGAAGTCGAATCAAAGGATATCAAAGGTCAGTTTTGGCATTTCCTCTATCCAGTCGTCGATCCCCAGCCAGGCGAGCCTGCGCATGTCATCGTCGCAACGACTCGTCCCGAAACGATGTTGGGCGATACCGCCGTCGCCGTTCATCCAGAACCAGATAAAGCTCTGGCTCGCGTCGCATCTGAGCTGCGCGAAAAACTAAAAAAATCAACCGAAGCAGAAAAAGAATCGGTCCAGGCGCAGATTGATGCGCTTGCCGACCGTCGTAAGGCGATGCTGCCGCAATTGGAATTGTTGCGCGACATGGCAAACGATGGGCGCAAGCTGATGCTTCCGCTTATGAATCGCGAAATTCCTTTGGTTTGCGATCAATGGGCCAAACCTGAACTTGGTGCAGGGTGCGTAAAAATTACGCCCGCTCACGATCCGAACGACTACGACGTCGCGAAGCGTTGTGACTTGCCGATGATCAACATCATGAACCGAGATGGAACATTGAATGTTGAAACGGGAAAGTACGAAGGCCTGACCATGAAGCAGGGGCGCAACAAAGTCGTTGCTGACCTTGAGGCCCTTGGTCTGCTTGAAAAAGTCGAAGATCGTGAAATCGTTTTGCCGGTTTCGGATCGGAGTAAAACACCGATCGAACCGTACTTGGCAGATCAGTGGTTTGTTTCGATGGAACAGCTTTCGCAATCCGCAATGGACGCTGTTGAGGACGGTCGAGTTTCGATCAAGCCGGATCGTTACGAGCGAGGGTATTTGGATTGGTTGGGGGAAAAGCGTGATTGGCCCGTTTCGCGACAGCTTTGGTGGGGGCACCAAATTCCGGTTTGGTCGTTCGCGTGTGAAAATGCCGCTGACGTTGAGCCGATGATTGAAAAGATTAAGTCGCTTGGGGAATTCGATGACGCAATTGCAGCGATTCAAACGGAGCCTTGTCCTGAGACGGATGAAGAGAAACGTATCAAGCTAGAACTTCCATTCGCAACGTTGCATGTTTGCGTTCAGTCCAACAGTGAAAAGCTTGAAGCTCAACTTGAGTCCGTCGGCATGGTCCGTGACGAAGACGTCCTCGATACTTGGTTCAGTTCAGCGTTATGGCCTCACTCGACGTTGGGTTGGCCGGAGAAATCGGCTGAGTTGGACTACTTCTATCCAACGAGTACACTGATTACCAGCCGTGATATTATCTCGTTATGGGTTGCGCGTATGGTCTTGATGGGGCTGAATAATTTAGGCGAAGTCCCATTCAACAAGGTCTACATCCATCCAAAAATTCAGGATGGTTTTGGTGAGACGATGTCAAAATCGAAAGGGAACGGAATTGATCCGCTTGATGTGATTGCCAGATTCGGCGCAGATGCTTTGCGATTCGGCATGGCGCATCTCTGTACGGAAACTCAAGATGTTCGTCTGCCCGTAAAATTCGAATGTCCCGCCTGTGAACACACTTTTCCCCAAACCAAAAAGAATCGGATCATGCATCGGGTTGCCTGTCCGAGCTGTAAAAAGGAATTTTCGACGCAATGGGCTGAGTCGGAGGAGGATAAGGCGCTTCCGCGTGGCGCCGTCATTAGCGAGCGGTTCGAGACCGCCAGAAATTTCGTCAACAAGCTTTGGAACGCCTCGCGGTTTGCGATGCTGAACTTGGAAGGCTACACAGCGGCACCGATCGTGGCTTCCGATTTGACGGTGGAGGATCGTTGGATGCTTAGTCGTCTTTCGACGGTCTCGCAAAATGTAACTGCGTTTTTGGAGGACTTCAAATATGCCGAAGCGACTCGTGAACTCTATGATTTTGCCTGG
>CAYMFZ010000616.1:2570-3585 GCA_964389585.1 uncultured Pirellulaceae bacterium
CTGCAGTTTTTACGTTGAGATGCTGAAAGATCGTTTCGCAGATGAGGCTCTACGTCCGCATGCCCAGCGGATGCTGGCTTACACGCTCGATTGTTTATTGAAATTGCTACATCCAGTCATGCCATTCGTGACTGAAGATATTTGGCAGAACCTTGCCAAGCTGTGTCCTGAACGCGGGTTTGACGATGTTGCAATGGCTTCCGAGTGTTTGATTGTGGCGGCTTGGCCGGAGCTCGATGCGAAATGGCAAGACAAAGAAATCGAGAACCAATTCGCCTTGTATCAAACTTCGTTGGGTGAGCTTCGCGAAATTCGTAACTCGCAAAACATTGGCAACAAAAAGAAAGTCAAGTTTTCAATTAAGTGCCAATCTGATATCGCAAACGCACTTAAGCCATTGGGTAGCTATTTCAGTAGCATGGCGAATGCAGATCTCGTTTCGATGGGACCTGACGTTTCCGCGCCAGCCATGGGCGCTACGCGAACTCGGTCGAATATGGAAATCTATGTCGATCTTGAAGGACTGATCGATGTTGGCGCTGAGATCAAGCGATTGGAAAAGGAGAAGGCGAATTTGGAAAAAGGAATCGAGGGAAAAAAGCGTCAGCTAGGAAATGAAAAGTTCGTAGCGGCGAAGCCTGACCTTGCCGCCGAGATTCAAGTCAGCCTTGAGCAAGCTCAGGAGCAGTTGTCGACGATCACTGATTCGCTGGAAAAGCTCAAAGCGAAATAGCTGTCGTTTCACAGTGTGCTTAGATCGCTATGAGCCTATCCCAAAACTTGTGACTTGTTGGCGTTTGGGTTTCACGCAGTAGGTGCAGCGGTAGTAGCCAACTAAACTCCGGCCAACCTTACGAGTGGTTGTTTTGCTTGTCCTCTTTGGAGGCGGGCACCTTTGAATTAATTGCATCCGAACAACCTGTTGGAGTGTTATTACTTCCGGATATTGCTTCTGTCGCTTCGCTCGGAAGCGGCGCTCGTTCACGGAGTGAACGGCCACAATCAACGGCGGCAC
>CAYMFZ010000617.1:0-3577 GCA_964389585.1 uncultured Pirellulaceae bacterium
ACCCAACGTTTATGAAACGGACGAAATGGTTTCGCTGTATATTGATTTTCATTATGGCGATACGCATTTGGGAATCGAAAACTTTCCGCTCGCATGCGTCAACGAAGTAAAAAAGCATTTTGAGGGACGCCAGCTTCGACGAGCTTTGGACATTGGCTGTGCGACTGCCCGATCGGCATTTGAATTGGCCAAAACGTTTGACCATGTGGATGCCGTTGACTTGTCAGCCCGGCTAATCGAGGCTCCAACCAATCTGCAAAAAACTGGCAAGCAACGTTATGTCTGTCGAGACGAGGGCGAACTCCCCGTCTATCGCGAGATCTTGCTAGAGAATTTCCCGAACTACGACGACGTAAAGCACAAGATTTCGTTCCTCCAGGGCGACGCGTGTAATCTGAACGCTAAATTTGACCAGTACGATTTTGTCTTTGCGGGCAACTTGCTCGATCGACTTTACGATCCGCAAAAGTTTCTTTCACTCATGAAAGCAAGAATCGTTGAAGGCGGATTACTTGCCATCGTTTCGCCACACAATTGGACTGAAGAGCATACGCCGCGCGATAAATGGCTTGGCGGGTTCAAGGCGGATACTGGAGAGAACTTTACGACGCTCGACGGTTTGGCTGAGAACTTGACGCCAGAATTCAAGCTGGTTACTGAGCCGGTGGACGTTCCTTTCGTCATCCGCGAAACGTCTCGGACTTTTCAGTATGGCGTTTCTCAATTGACCATCTGGGCTAGAAATAGTTCGCCGACGCAGTAGGCTACCCGTATGCCGCACGTCGAACGTTTGCCAAATTTGAATTTCCTTTCTGAGTTGTATGTCAACGACGCTCCCGATGCGTGGTTGTTGGCTGAGTATCCGTCGTCAAACAGCTCGGAAACTCGATTTCAAAATCGCAACAAGTTCATCATCCACGACCCGTTTCCTCCCCCGCGGCGCGAACTGATTAAATTCCTCGGCCCTCATCACTTGATGTGCTGCTGGGGAAATAGCATCGACGTGACATCGGAGATCGCACCGCCGGCGGGATTGGTTGATCATTGGTCACGATCGTTCGGAGAGGAATCGCTTCCTGTCTGGCGTCCGCACGATGATGACCAGCGTTTCATTACGCTTTTCCCGCATGAATCATTGACGGAGGAGCAACAAGTCGTTCCGCCCGACGTCAACTATGCGCTTCACTCAAAAGAAGTGATTGAGAAGATCGACTGCCCCCAGGCTGATGTGCTTTCCGAGTTGAAACCGCCATGCATCGCAAAATTGTCTCATGGCTATGCTGGACTTGGCAACTTCATGATTCGATCGGCTGTAGATGCAGACTCAATGCAGGTTGAACTTGCAAAGCACTGGCCCGACGCCGTGTTGGTTTCTAATTCGATCATCGACAACATCGTTGACGACTTTGGTGTTCAGTTTTACCTTCGTCGAGACGGATCAATCGTCTGGCTAGGATTTACGGAACAACTTTTTGACGAGAACAAGAAATGGTGCGGCGGCACTTTTTCAGCGCCGCGACAGAGTGAGATGTTCGAAGATCTTTGTGAACTCATCGTGCCTACGGCTAAGCATCTGCATGAGAATCAATACTTTGGTCTCGTCGGAATCGATATCCTCCGCGATCGTGACAATCAAATGTTCCTCGTGGATGTTAACCCTCGGCTGACAGGCATCTCTCCCTTTTTGATGGCATCGAGAATTTTCGCTCGAGACGAGGGGCTCGAAGAAGGGATTTATCAGGCGAGCTGTCAATTCAAAGGAACGGCTGATCAACTCTTCAGCGTTGCGGAAAGTTTTGAAGACGCTAAGGTCGTCGTTCAAAGCGTATTTGAAGAATCGAATACGAAAGATGAAAGCGAATTTGAAGCCAAAACAATTTGCCATTTGTCTGTCTCTTCAAAGTCGCAAGCTCGCAATCAAGAAGTCTTAAACTCGATCTTGGGCTAGCTGCCGATTGGCTTCCGCATCAACTGCCTTCGAGTCTGCCGCCTCAATCGCCAGCAATCCAGATAACGCTTCCGCATACTTCACCGCCACTCATGCAAACAAAATCACTGACTTCGGGGCCCATCCCAAACCAAATCCGGGACCTAGCTTTGCCGTCGAGTATCGGTCTGTTCTTCAACACGATGTACAACGTTGTTGACTCGTTTTACGCGGGGCGAATCTCGACGACCGCGTTGGCGGCCTTGGGGCTTAGCTTTCCCGTTTTTCTGTTGATCATTGCAACGGGTGGTGGATTGTCACGCGGTGCATCAGCTTTGATTGCCAACGCGATTGGAAGCAACAACAAAGATGAACAAAGACGCTTCATCGCACAAAGCCTGTCGATGGGTGTACTTCTCGCTGGAACATTGACGGTGATCGGATTCTTGGTCGCCTCGCCTTTGTTTCAATTGCTAGGTGCGGACGGAGAGTACTTGGAAATTGCATTGCAATACATCCAGCCAATCTTTTTCGGTTCCATCTTTTTTATTGTGAGCAGTCTTTGCAATGCGATTTTGATTGCCAGCGGAGACAGCAAAACGTACAGCAAGATGTTGATCGTGGGCTTTTTCTTGAACCTCATTCTTGACCCCTGGTTTCTGTATGGGGGATATGGGTTTCCGGCGTTGGGCATCGCGGGAATTGCTTGGGCGACGGTCGTTATTCAATTTTTTAGTAGTGTTTACATGCTGACGATCGTGATCCGTCGAGGGTTGTTGGATTTGAGTCGTTGGCGTGACTTACTGCCAGATGTTGGCGTCTATTTCAAAATCGCCCAACAGGCTTTACCTGCTTCTTTCAACATCATGTCCGTCGCGCTTGGATTTTTTGTAACGACTTACTTCCTTAAGTTCTATGGCGAGGCAACGGTTGCTGCCTTTGGTGTCACAACGCGGATCGAACAGTTCGGCTTGATGCCAACGATGGGACTGTACGCTGCGATCATGGCGCTTGTTGGACAAAACAACGGAGCCAAGAATTACGACCGAGTCCGAGAGACGATGCACGTTGCCAATTGGATCGGATTGGCGGTCAACATCGGAACATCACTTCTCATTTTGATTTTCGCAAAACAGTTGATGATGATCTTTACAAAAGATCCAGAAGTGATTGGCATTGGCGTAACCTGCATTCGAATCATCGCTTTAGTTCAATGGTCCTACGTCATGACGTCGACGCATTTGGCGATGCTGCAAGCGATCAAGCGGCCGATGTATGGCTTTTTTGAGTCGATCTTGCGCAAGGTTCTCTTGCCGCTTCCGTTCTTTTATCTGTGTGTCACGCTTTATGGGTTTGGAGTTGAATCCGTTTGGTACAGCATTGCCGGCACCAATGTTTTTATGACTTTGGTTACAGTAATTTACGCGCAAGTCGTTTTGCGTCGGCTGCCAGAAAACGGTGCGTCTGTGGAGAAGCTGGGGACCGTTTGAAATGGTCTTCTGATGTTTTGGATTCGTATCTTGCTGTAGAGGGAAATTGGCACTTGGTTTCGAATGCGAAGGCGTCAAAAAAGGGACAGGCACCGAGGGCTTACCGTTTTTAAAACTAACTACTCCTAATCAACTCGGAGCCAGTCCCTTTTTTGACTTC
>CAYMFZ010000618.1:0-3558 GCA_964389585.1 uncultured Pirellulaceae bacterium
TCGAGAGCACAATCGAATCGCCCGACGATTCGCTCAGATTTACCCCAATCTTTCCGACGAACAAATCTATGTTCGAGCAAGACAACGAGTAACTGGAATCTTGCAAGCGATCACCTACAACGAATTCTTGCCGGCCTTGATGGGAGATCAAGGAATTCGACCCTACTCAGGATACAGCCCAACGACTTATCCCAATGTATCCAATCTATTTTCAACTGCTGCCTACCGTTTCGGTCACAGCATGTTGAATACTGAAGTTTGGCGAATCAACAATGACGGTTCGATTCATGAGTCTGGGCACCTTGCGTTGAGAGATGCGTTTTTCAACCCGTCAAATCTAACGGAGGTGGGTGTTGATCCTTACCTGAAGGGGCTAGCCATGCAACAGTCCCAGGAAGTCGATACGAAAATCGTCGACGACTTGAGAAACTTTTTGTTTGGCGGACCAGGGAGTGGAGGTTTCGATTTGGCAGCACTCAATATTCAACGAGGAAGAGATCACGGGCTAACTGATTTCAACTCGGTTCGCAAATACTACAAACTTCCGGCTTATAACTCGTTCGATGAGATAACCGCTGACTTACAAGCACAATTTGCACTCAGCGAAGCCTACGATTCGGTTGACGACATTGATCCATGGGTTGGCATTTTGGCCGAAGACCATTTGCCCAACGCGAGCATTGGTCAGACAGCCTTCGTGATTTTTCGACAACAATTTGAGGCGATCCGAAACGCTGATCGGTTTTGGTATCAGCGCGATTTTCGAGGCCGAGATTTGGAAGTCATTCACAACACGACGCTTGCACAGATTATTTATCGAAACAGTGGTGTAAGAAATCTGCAACCCAATGTCTTTTTCGCGCCAACGATTCAATAGAAATCGTGAATGCAATGAAAGCAAAGGGTAGTCCGCGGAACTACCAATTCGTTGACCAATGTGTCGGCTTAACGGATTGGTCGCTCTGGCGGACTCACGTTTTGATTCGACCAATTGCTTTCTTTTCCAAGAATTGGAACGAATTGGGACTTTGGGCAAACCAACAATGCGTGACATATTCTGAGGGGGGAAACCCGCGTTGGAATGAGTGCAGTCAGTTTTTAAGATTTCCGATTTAGTATCACATGGACACACATGAATTTAAAAGCCAAGAGATGCAGGATGTAATTGCTCTCTTTCGTATTGGAGTCAGTTGTGCGGTTTTCGTTGCCGTAGGGCTGTTAGTTTTGGCAACGGTCTCGTTGAGAAGCAGCTTTGACAGCTCTCAACCACTTGGAACGGAGCTTTTAGCTGAAACCAACTCAAGCGTTGTTTCGAAAGAATCGAAAGTGTCCTACTCAAAGAAAATCAACTTTCCACTTGCTCAAAGTCAGCATCAGAAAGATTGAAAGTTTCTATTGAGAGTTGACCTTTCTGTTGATCATTCTCAGAAACCAAGACAGCCGATACATCAGGTCGGTTTTCGCAAAAGATCTGAATCTCCTCGGCGCTCATCACAAAGAACGCCGTCGCCAATGCGTCCGAGAGCGCGGCTGAATTTGAAATTACAGTCGTTGAAAGAAAATGAGACGCCGGCCATCCAGTTCTTGGATCAATGATATGGCCATAACGTTTTCCATTGTGGAAGAACCCTTGACGCCCCGATCCGGACGTTCCTAGCGCTTGATTGTTCAATCGAATCTCCGCCAGTCTGAGCCCAGGAACGGTGGGATGGCTCAGACCGACTTTCCAACCATCTGATTGCGCTTCAGGCTTTGACGGTTTCGAATCACCTGAACCTCCATCTGAACTCGACGAGCCGCGAGCAACAACACTACTTTGCCCACCATGGACAACGAAGTTTTCGATTTTCTTGGACTCGAACAATTCGGCAATTCGATCCAACGCATGGCCTTTTCCAATCCCACCTAAATTCAGTTCAACTCCAGGCTTCAAAAACTGAATTGACTTTGCGTCTTGATCAAATTTAAGCTCCGAAGATCCGACGCGAACGAGCGCCTCATCGATTCGATCTTGAGACGGAACACTACCTCGACGTTTGTCGAATCCCCAAGCTTCCGTCAAAGGCGATGCGGTAATATCAAAAGCGTGACTCGTTTCTTCGTAGATTTGAAAAGACTGAATCAACAATTCAAAAAGTCGAGCCTCAACAGAGATCGCGTTTTCAAATGCCTCCCGATTGATATGGCAAATGGCACTGTGTTCTCGATAGACCGTCATTTGGTCTTCAAGCAAATCAACAAGTTGAAACGCTTCCATTGCAGCCGCCCCAGACTGAACATACTGGTGTAAATTGAAAAGGATTTCAAACTCGCAACCCATCGCGTTTTTAGAATACTGCTCCAGGTAACCAGATTGTTTGCTGTTAGCAGCTCGCGACGAGCCATCGGAATCCCTCAAGTCTGTTTCGTCAATCTTGCTTCGGATCGCATCGAGCGCGCTTTGCCCCGTCAAAAAACTACGGCGATTGGACTTGTTGGGTTGGTCGGACATTTTTTGGCAAATCAGTTTTTCTCAAGAGCTGTTAGCTTAGCGTTTTGCCTTCGATTTGCTAACCGAAGTTTCGAATGTAAAGAGTTTTGCCCCACAACCAATCTTCAGCCAATTTTGTGAAACCCAATTGGCAAACGAGTTTGCATTCTGATACTCATCATGGCTGTTGTATTCAACTTCATACCGATTCATAATTGAGTGACGCCCACACGACCACTTTTTACGACTTTCTGAGAAAGGCATTTCATTGAACCGCACAACTTTGCTTGCTCTACTTTTGGTCGCAACAACTGCTTTGTCTGGCGTAGTTGCCGCGGCGTTCGTTCAATCGCCTAAACAAGAACGTAAAACCAAAAAAGTCTCGCGAGTCAAACGTCCATCTTTTACTGAAAAAGACTGGGACGGAATCTACTTTGAAGACCTTTTCAAAGATGGATTGGTTGGCGAACGACCTGAAAAAGCAAAACCTGGCCAAGCCCAAACGATGGTTGCTCAGGGAACAATCGACAAAGAAAACTCTGAGAGCAATGGGGTTTCCTGGTCTTCCTACATCTCCGGATCAGTGATCGAAGATGAAGTAAAAGCACAACAAGCGTTGCTGACCAAACACGTCACGACTCCGGTCAAGTTCAAAAGCGAATACGGAAAAGTCCACCAAACCTTTTCGATTCTTTCAATGATGTTCGCCGTAATACGTGAATACGACGGCGATGTTCGATGGAAGAAATTTGCTCCTGAAGCCCAAATTTCATTTGAAAGAGCGGCGGCAAACTCGCGAGTTGGAACTTCACAAGCGTATGAGTTTTCCAAAACGCGAATGGCGGATTTGGCTGAAATGGTGAGAGGCGGTAACTTTCAAGCCAGCGAAAAAGCGCCTGACAATTTGGAATGGCCTGCAGTCGTAGACCGAACGCCAATCATGAAGCGTTTGCAGCTTTCCAAAGACGCATTGAAACTGTTGAGTGCCAATGAAAAGGATTTTGGCAACGGTATTGATCAAATCCTTCATGAATCCGAATTGATTGCAATCATGGGGCAAGCGCTGATGAAAGCAGACATGAACGACG
>CAYMFZ010000619.1:0-3554 GCA_964389585.1 uncultured Pirellulaceae bacterium
CGTAAATGTTGAATTGCAAGATGATCCGAACCAGGTTCATGCCAGTATTCATTTGTTGGGTAGCCTGAATTCGTCAACCTTTATTGAGCAACGAAAGATTCGGGCTTATGCGTCTTCGAACGGTCAACTTGAAGGCCGTCGTAGCGTGTATGCGAACATTGGCGGACTGGTTGCCAGCGATGCGAAGGTGGCCGCCAATATTCAGAACTTGTTTGGTGGAACGAATTCCAAGTTTCGTATCGTCAATCGAATTGCGGCGAAAAAGTTTGAAGAGGTTCGGGCGAAAAGCGATGGCTCAACGGCCCGCAAGGCTGAAGAACAGTTGCTAGAGCGTTTTGAAAGTCAGACTGACGAGCCGATCGAAAATGGAATGAAGGCGTTGGAAGACGCGCAATCTCGCCTGATTGAAAATACCCATTTGCTTCCAGAACTTTACCTTCGTTCATTTACGAGCGAGGTCATGGCGATCGGTAAGAAATCATCCATCGCGACGTTGGCAGCGCTTGATCAGCCGATGACGACGCCGGTTCGATCTGATATCGCCGTCCGCATTCATGACTCAATGCTAAGCAACTTCCTCGATCGAACATTTAGCGGTGAGACGTTTACTGACGAACAACTTGCCAGCGAAATCGGATCCATGTTCGGTCAGGAGCCAACCGCTTTGACCAGCGAACCTAAACCCAAGAAAGAAGGCGACAAGGATGAGGACGAAGATGATGAAGAGGATGAATCATTCACCATTACATTCGCAGACGTCCGTCCAATTCAATTTGAGTTTGAGAACAATGGCTTTCGCGTCGTGGCTTCGGGACGAAGTTTTGCCCAAGGCGACAAGAAGATCAACGAAGGATTGAAGATCATCCTCAAATACAAAATCAAGCGAGTGGATGGAAAGCTGAAATTTGTTCGTGACGGTAAGGCTGAGATTGAATACCTAGATGAAGAAAAGCGGGCGACGACAGTGGCTTTTCGTTCGGTCTTGATGGGTAAACTCAATCCCAAAGAGGGAGTCGATCAGGTTTCGATTGATTTGCCTGAGAACCTTTTGCCAATCGATCAGTTTGATGCCTTGAAAGAAGGTGAGATCGCGAATCAGCTTGAGCTAGTCCAATGTCGCGCAGAAAACGGTTGGTTGTATCTTGGTTGGAACCATAAACCTGCTAACACTTTTGTCGCTTGGCAATATGATACGCCCGCGATTTGGACCGAAGCCGTTATTTCGAAAATGCAAGATCCCTATTTGATGGAGCAATCGTTGGACACGGGGCAGTCGATCATCAGCGGTGCCTATCCAGTTGAGTTGAACGCTCCGATTGAACAAGGCGGTTATCAAAATCAACCTGCCGCCCCTGAAGGTGTTTCGATTTTTCAAAACGTGCCCGCGCAGCAGTCGACGCCGTCACAGCAGGGCATTCCTATTTATCAAAACGTAGAAGCAACGCCAGTCCAATTAACGCCTGTTCCGATTCAGAGATAGTTGGACGTGAGTCCGTGGGACGCGCCCGGCCGCTTACGCGTCGCGGCTCACGACGACGTGCTTCTGACGAACCACTATGTCGATTTGGCAGATGCCATGTTTAAGTTAAACGCAGAAGGCGCAAAGGACGCCAAGACGCGCAAAGAAGAGACAGTCGTGTTCAAGTAACAATATTCATTGCGCATCCATTCCAATCCTCTGCGCGTCTTTGCGTGCTTCGCCTCTCTGCGTTAAAAATTCTCAAATACAACAAGCTTAGTTTAGAGCCCGATCCGATACCGATGTGCGATAGGTGAGTCTTTTTTGCCGCTAGTGGTTTTGCAAGGCTGATTTGACCAATTCGAGCTGTGAGCCAATGGGACTTGAGACCCTGGGATGCGCCCGGCTGCTTACGCGTCGCGGCTCACGACTATACGCTTCAGATCTGACGAAACACATTGTCGAATTGCTCAGCTACAGTGTTTAAGTTAAACGCAGAGTGCGCAAAGGACGCCAAGACGCGCAAAGAAGAGACAATCGTGTATCAAGTAAAACCATCCATTGCGCATCCATTCCAATCCTCTGCGCGTCTCTGCGTCCTTCGCGCCCTCTGCGTTAAAAAATTCTCAAATTACTGATTCTTAAATATACCGAAGTAGCCAGTTGCTATTTCTGTTCATCTAAGGCGATCCATCGCGGTTTTTTTGCCCGCTATCGCTACCTTCGTGTTTGGCGACGAACCGATATAATTTCAGCATGGACGAATCTGAAAAAACGGAATCAAACCAAGCCAACTCAGCGGACGAAATAGCTGACTCGAAAGTCGGTGAAAAAGTCGCCGGCTATGAGGCTGTAGCTGACGGCGCTGAATCTACTGACTCAGAATCTGGAAACGTTGATGAAAGTGGCAAACCTCTGACGCCATTTCAAATGGCTGCCAAAAAGGTACGCACGTTTCCTCAATTGCCGGGCGTCTACCTAATGAAGAACGCGGCCGGCGTTGTAATCTACGTTGGCAAAGCGACAAACCTCCGATCCCGCGCGGGCAGCTACTTTCTCAAGGCCGCCGCGATCGAGCCGAGGACCGCGGATTGGATTGGCGAGATTGCTGACGTCGACTTCATGGAATGCGAAAGCGAAGTTGATGCGCTTTTGGTCGAATCTCGGCTGATTAAAGACATCCAACCTCAGAACAACAAGATTCAAAAAGACGACAAGTCGTTTCCGTACTTGCAAATTACAACTTACGAAGATTTCCCTCGCGTTGAGGTCACACGGGAGCCGGCTTCGTCGGGAGTCAAATTGTATGGTCCCTTCGCAAGTGCCGGTTCGCTGAGAGGTGCGGTTCAAGTCCTGCAGCGCATTTTCAAGTTTCGAACTTGCTCGTTGGACATCGACGCCAATGATGAACGCTGGCGTTGGTACCGTCCGTGTCTTTTGGCCAGCATCAAACAATGCACTGCGCCATGCAATGTGCGAATTTCCAAAGAGGAATATCGGAAAGACATCAAACGGTTG
Source organism: uncultured Pirellulaceae bacterium (assembly GCA_964389585.1). Lineage (GTDB taxonomy): Bacteria > Planctomycetota > Planctomycetia > Pirellulales > Pirellulaceae > Mariniblastus. The sequence continues at coordinate 2,978 of CAYMFZ010000619.1, forward strand.
CAGATGTTTTTGAGCGGCAACAAAAAGAAGCTCCTCAAACAAATGCATGACGAGATGATGACTGCCTCGAAGGCAATGGAGTTTGAAAAGGCTGCCAAGCTCCGAGATGAGATTGAGATGCTCAACTCGCTTGACCGCAGAGGAGAACTCGACACCCACGAGCAGCCAGAAGTCTTTCACATCGATCCCAAAAAGGGACTGACTGGACTTCGAAAAGTTCTCAAGTTGAAAGAAACGCCACGGACCATTGAGGGAGTCGACATCGCCCATCTTGGCGGCGGGCAGACCGTTGCGAGCTTGGTCAAATTCATCGATGGCTTGCCTTTTAAGCCAGGATACCGCCGGTTTAAGATCAAAGACGTGAAAGGCATTGATGACTTTCGAAGCATCCACGAAGTCGTTTCGCGGAGGTTTCAACGACTCTACGACGAGCAAGACACTTTCCCAGACATTCTGCTGATCGATGGTGGCAAAGGTCAGTTGAGTAGCGCGGTCGCGGCGTTTGAGGCTTTGGGAATCGAGCCGCCCATTCTTTTGTCGCTGGCAAAAAAGAACGAAGAGATTTACCGTCCAGGTG
>CAYMFZ010000620.1:0-3536 GCA_964389585.1 uncultured Pirellulaceae bacterium
GAACCAGATGGCTGCAATCACAACGAATGTCAAGCAACTCGATCGCATTTTATTAACCATACCGAACCCCAAGCCCAATCGACGATGGGACAATTCCATATCACAGGAAGTGAATCTTATTCGTACGATCAATTATCGGGATATGATTTCAAGTTGCAATTACCAGCGACTCGCTTGACCACTTGAACGAGGCTTCGTAACCTTGTTTCAAACTCACTAAAAAATTGGAAGAATCATGTCACACCAACTGAAGCCTTCTCGCATCCCAAGCACAAATTTTCGTCGCCAATTTGCTGTGACACTTTTTGTGTCAATTGTTTGTTGCGGGTGTGCCGAGCCGCCTGAGCAAGCTGACTCAGGAATCATGAACAAGAAGACTCAAGAGGTTGGTGAGTTCGATCCTGAAGGCGAAGCGAAAGTCGCTGACTTGCAGGTCAAGCCTTCGGCCAACCCCTACGCGTCGGCAGGAGCTTACGGGTTCGCCATTTCTGAAATCTCAAAGCTTACAATTAAGCAATCTTTGAATTTTTTCAAAGCCGAACATGGTCGCATGCCGAAAGACCATGAAGAGTTCATGACGCAAATCATCAAGAAGAACAACATTCAACTCCCAGTTCTTCCAGGTGGGCGACAGTATCAGTACGACGTTGAGAATGCTGAGCTCGTGGTCGTCGAAGCGGAAAAAGAGAAAACAGAAACAAAAGAATAGAGCTTGTTCTTGATGAGCTTCCTTAAGAGCTGTTGGCACCAACCCAATGTCACTTCGTATAGCAGATTCGTGGCACCGTAACGCTGCCCTGATGCTGCCTTAAAGCTGAAAACGGAAGGCTAGAAGTCAAAATTGCGTTCGGCATTTTTGACGACGGGGAGGGCTCGAACGGAATTGCGGAAAAAAGCAGAATAATAAATTCCCTCCCCTGGTTGATACGCTGAACGCGGATCAACTGCGACCCTTCTATTTTCAATGGAAGGGTGAGTTGCATCAAACAACGGATTCAAAATTGACGTCGACTTTTAACCAGCTTCCATTGGGAGCAACACCGGTTTCGGAAAACCGAACAAGATTTTTTGTCTGGGCACCGAATGCTAAATCCGCATCGGTTGAACTTTCCCGCCGCTGGGGTGATACAGAAAAAGTGCTCTCCGAACACGCGTTGGCTGCTGATGGCCAAGGTAATTTCGTCGGCGAGATCGAAGATTGCCCAGCTCGAACGCTTTATCGTTTTCGCATCGACAACCAACAAGCCCGGCCTGATCCGCGATCACGCTTTCAACCGTTTGGAGTTCACGGTCCTTCCGAAGTCGTTGATTCAAATACGTTTCAGTGGTCGGACACTCAATGGTCTGGCGTTGCAAAACGAGATTTGGTGATTTACGAACTTCACATCGGTTCGTTTTCGGAATCGGGAACCTACGCTGGGGCCATCGAAAAACTCGACGAGTTAAAGCAGCTAGGAATCACGGCAATCGAAGTCCTTCCGCTTGCGCAATGCCCGGGCAAATGGAATTGGGGTTACGACGGTGTCAATTACTTTGCGCCTAACCACAATTTTGGAAGACCGGATGAGTTGAAGGCCTTTGTCGACGCTTGTCACCAACACGGAATCGCCGTGATCAACGATGTCGTCTACAACCACGTTGGCCCCGAGGGAAACTATCTTTCGGAGTTTGGTCCGTATCGCTCCAAGAAATTTGGCACACCATGGGGCGACGCTTTTGATTTTGATCAGCCAGCAGTTCGCGATTTCGTTGTCGAGAACATCTTGTACTGGATTGATGAGTATCATTTTGACGGGCTTCGTCTCGACGCAGTTCATTACATGTTCGATGACCAAGACAAACATATCTTGGCCGAAATCCAAGAGCGATTTCGAGAACACGAGAGTTCGCTCGATCGCAAAATTCACTTAATCGGTGAGTCAAACATCTACGACCCTGAGCTTGTCGGTGATGTTTCGAATGACAATCCAAATTACGATGCGATTTGGTCGGATTGTCTGATGCATTCGATTTACAAACATGGCAACCCGGAATTGCGGCTGACCAATCGACACTACGAGTCGACCGACATCGCGGAGGCCCTTGATCACGCTTATGTTTTCAGCACGCCACAAGCCATTCGTGTAACCAAAGAGAACCGAAACGCGAATCACCCTAATGGAGATCGGCGTTATCTTGAGTCGCTGATTATGGCATTGCAAACGCATGACAGTGTCGGCAATCATCCGCATGGGAAACGGCTTCATCAGCTTACGTCGGTTGAGTATCAATGCTCGGCGGCGGCTCTGATTTTGTTGTATCCATCCATCCCGATGTTGTTCATGGGCGAAGAGTGGTCAACTGACGCGAAGTTTCCCTTTTTCGCTGACTTCGAAGATCAGGGACTTCGCAAGGCGGTCGACAAGGGGCGGCGAGACGAGTATCCGCATCACGATTGGTCAGACTCACCCTTGCCTTCGGATCCGGTCGCGTTCACTGGCACCAAGTCCAAACCAGCAGACTTGAATCACGAAACCAATCAGTGGTACCGCTCATTGCTTGGATTTCGAAAGCAAGGAATCGAGGCCGGCTGGCTGACGGTTGATAACTTTGCAACCAAATCTGATTTGGGCAACTCCATTTTTCAACTTTCATATCAGTTTGGAGCAAGCAAAGTTCTCGTTTGTAGTCGATTAGCAAATTCGACCGCCACTCCCATTCCAATTCAAGAGATCGCTGGCGGAGAATTTGGCGTTAGTGATGTAGTGTTAAATTCTTCAACGAAGCTTCTGGAAGAGATTGGCGCCCAGCATTGCGTTGTTTTCAAGACGGATTCTTGAAACGATGGGGCTTTGGGAAATAGTCATTCTTAGAATGACTATGTTTTTGAAGCGAAGGTGTTTTTGAAGCGACGATTTACTTGAAACGAAGGTCTTTTTGAAACGAAGATCTTATTGAAACGAAGATCTTTTTGAAACGAAGATCTTTTTGAAACGACGATCTTTCTTGATTCTCGTTATGACCGCGGAGCGTTCAACGACTATCGATAGTCGTTGATTTCTCCGAAATCTTAACGTGAACCACGGACCAATCTGCTATTTGATTCCAGTCCGGTTGGGAGCTTTACAAGGCCGAGATCAGATTTGTTTGATTCCAGATTTACTCGTTACCAGATCGCCCGTTGTACACAGGCTGGCCACTGGCCGCGAAAGCCTTGAATACTTCACACGCCTCATCCGCCAAAACGTTTTCGATGACTTCGATTCCGCGCGACTCCAGCTCCGATTGCCAGCTTGGGTGAATTGGACCCTCGTCAAATCCTGTCAGCGTTTCAATCTGTTCACCCGAAGCCCCAACAACCACGCTTCTAACGCCAGACCAGGGAATCGAACCAAAGCACATTGCGCACGGCCGACCATTCACAACGAGTTGATATTCTGGCATCCCCGGACCACCCAGATCAAACGTCTTGAGAACTTGCTGAGCCAATGAAAGCGTAACAATCTCGGCATGAGCCGATGAAACGTTTGAAGGGACGACGCGATTGACGCCAACAA
>CAYMFZ010000621.1:0-1143 GCA_964389585.1 uncultured Pirellulaceae bacterium
ATATGGGCAAAACAATTGAGTGCCCCTCAGAATCGTTACAACCTTCAGCTTGTCATCTAGAGCCCTGAGTTCATCAATGCTTGTCGCGTCATCAGCTTGGTTTCACGCAACAAGATCTTAATCTCGGGTTTGTTCGCGACGGAATCGGGCAAGCGATTCAAAATCGCGGTCGCTCTACCCAGAAGTCGATCTCTGTTGTCACTATCTGCCTGAACTGAATCGCAGGAGGCCAATGACAGTACGAATCGTGCGGTCCACGCTTGATAAGCAAACGACCTTGAATTAGTTCGCGATAACAATGTCTGCCCTTGAAGCGCCCTTCGAACAGATTGAGAGCGAAGGTCTTCCAGTGCTTGAGCAATTTTAGGATCCGCAATCGAGCCTAATAGTTCTTGTTTCTTCGCCGCCAATTGGCTGAGCTTAAAATGGCAGTGAATCAATTCAACCCGATAGCTTTCGACCGTCGGAAACTGTTGAACTAATTCGCTACCGTACTGCCTGGCTTGTTGTAGAGAAATCAACGCCGATTCCAAAATCGGCAAATCAATTTCTAGATCGAACACGTTCACCTCAGCAAGTGTGCGCATCAATTCAAATTTGACGACCGAGTTGTCTGGATGATACTCCAGCAGGTCTTCCAATAAAGAAACAGCTTTCTGTTGATAGCCAACTTCAGCATTCGTGCGTTTGGAGAGAACATCGTTGACCAGCTCTCGATAACAAAGCGCTCGTAAGTGTTTTGCCGAATCGATAAGACCTTCATCATTGCCGTTTTCAATTTCATTGAGCAACTCTATCGCATCTTCAAGTTTTCTCGTCGTCGTTTGGCTCAACGAAACATCTTGCTCCGCTTGCAAAATCTCTTCATCTGCCAAGGATGAAAAACTCACGGGCGGGAAACTATTTGGGCCCATTCCTGGGCGATTTTGACGAACAGAATAGTAGTAAGATCGGGCAAGCTCCAAAGCCAGAGGGCTACATAGTGAGGGTGCGGTCTCTAATCTGTCCGTCAGGCGTTGAATGGCATTGTCGTGATCAGCGGCTGCGTTTTGGGGTTTGCCAGAGAGCTTTTTGACGATCCCAAGTCGGTTCGCAAGTCGAGAAATCAAAATAATGTTCTCGTCCGATTCGGCAATCTCACCG
>CAYMFZ010000621.1:1153-3535 GCA_964389585.1 uncultured Pirellulaceae bacterium
ATTCGAAACGCATTTGCGGCTTCGTCGTAGCGACCAAGCCTTGAATTTAGCTCACCGACTCGCGACCTCGCAACCAAAGCTCGAATTGGAAGATCAGAGGCTTTTCCCTTTTGCGACGCCAACTGCGAATAGAAGTCGCTCAATTGTTTGGCGAGCACCGCGGACTCAGCCGTTAAATTCTCTGCGGGACGGTTTGTCTGCAATCGACCATCCAACGGTTCCGCTCCTCCAGTTAACTGATCAAACATTTGGTCAATCGCCAGCGAAGCGACAACAGAAGAGTGTTGGGCACGCACACGCTGATCATGCTCGGCATCAAGCGCCGCCTGCACATTGAAATAGGAAAACAATGAAACGAGTGACGTGGTCAACAGCATGCTCGCGGCAATGGCACAGGCGATCGCGAACGCCTTGTTTCGCTTGACCCAACGAATCGAGTCTCCAAACGAAGACTTTTGTTTGGCAGCGACAGGACGGGTTTCGCTGAATCTTTTTAGATCTTCTCCAAACTCAGCCGCAGATTGGTAACGATCAGATGCTTCGATCGAAATCGACTTTTTCAAAACAGCTTTAAGGTCACCCGGTAGTGATCGACCATGAAACGTAAGCCGACGATGCTTGCCAGATTTAATTTCATCTGACAGCTCGTTAACTCGAATTCCCTCAAAAGCAGGCTGGCCAGAAAGGAGCTCAACCAATGTGATACCAAGTGAGTAGATGTCACCCGTGACGTCACCGATGCCATCGTTAAACTTTTCGGGAGACATGTAACGCAAGGTTCCAGAGGCACTGGCGGCTTGATCGGTTTCATTTTCACGAGAAATTGCCAATCCGAAATCTGTCATCCAGACGTTTCCAGATTCGTCCATTAGTAGATTCGAAGGCTTAATGTCTCGATGCAGGACGCCTTGCTCGTGGGCGTAGTGCAGGGCAGAAGCAACTTGCTGTCCAATCTCTATGACTTGGTTGATTGAAAGCGGATCAAGCGAATCCTCCTCTTCCGTGGTACCCGACTCGACATATCTATCAAGCGGCACTCCGCTAAGTAGTTGCATCGCGTAGAAGTGAAATCCGCTTGATTGCCCGATTCCATAAATGGGTGCGATGTTGGTATGGTGAAGTTTCGCCGCCGTCGAAGCCTCACGATGAAAACGTGAAACTTGTTCGTCATTCAACATGTGTTTGGGCAGCAACTTAATTGCCACGCGTCGATCAAGCGAACTCTGATGAGCCTCGTAAACGATTCCCATCCCTCCGCGTCCTATCTCCCGGACGATTTTATAATCGCCCAACTCATCAATCTTTTCAGATCCGCGCGAAACATTTCCGTCTTTGCGACGTCCATAACTGCGGGATCTTGCTCCCTCCATCATGATGATGGTCGGCAGCAAATCCAAGATCTGAGATTCAATTTCGGGATGGTCCGAGGCAAAAGCTGCGACCGAGGGCGCCGAATCTTTGCGATAAAGTTCAATGTACTTTTCGCAAACGTGCTCTACGTTGGTTAGGTCTTCGTAGACCATTGAGTCATCTGGATTTTCGCTGTCTTCGTTAGGCATCTTGTTGTGGGGTTAAACAGTACTGCGAGGGATTCCTGGATTTACATTGGAAAGTTGAATTGCGTCTTGTCCATGCACTTTTTCAAGCGTTGAACAGCGCGAACGTATCGAATACTTGCCGCCTTTTGTTCGATCCCAAGAAGTTCAGCCACTTCTTTGTTTGAGAGGTCTTCGAAATGACGCAGCGTTAATATCTCTCGATCAATTTCTGCCAAAGTTTCAAGTGCCTCCGTCAGTTCCTCAACCATCTCGTGCTTTATTGCCGCCTGCGAAGGCGAGGTCTGATTGCCGGCCAATTGAATCGCAATCACTTTGGAACTTGCATTCATTTGGTGCTGCAAGGATTGCCCAACCGACCTTTCTCTAGATGCATCGCGTTTTTGAGCACCAATATGGCGACGATGAACGTTGATCAGCGTTTGGCCAACAATTAAGCGAAGCCAGACAAACGGTGAGTAGCTTAACTCCTCGGCAAAATGCTTTACGCGCTTCATCGCATCAAGATAAGCCTCTTGAAGCACGTCGTCTGGATCGACTCGGCCATACAAACGCGAATCCATCCGGACTTGAACAGTCCGCCAAAGTCGTTCGCGATGAATCGTGAACTCGTCTGTCAAAAGTTGTTTCGTCATCCGGAGCTGGTTCTCATTTTCGAGATCGTCGTCCGAATTGATGTTTGTACCTTCTGCACTTTCAAGTTCTTGGTCACGATCAGAATCGCTATCTTCAAAACTAGTCTGACTCTCGTTCAACGGGCTCTCCAAAATTTCTTTTTGAAAGACACATCTGACGCTATCACATGATGCCTAGAGGGTATTTCAAA